>JACMKL010000187.1 GCA_014380105.1 Candidatus Melainabacteria bacterium | reverse complement strand
TCTCAATACTGACCCGAATCGATGACGACTCTTGATTCGCATAATTTTTTTCCGTTTCCCGCGGCTTGCAATCCTGCTTTATTTCATCAGCGGTTTCATCCCTGACTGCGTTCGCAGCGCTGCGGGTATTGCCAAGAATGTCAGAAGGAAGTTCAAAAGGCCGATTTGGCATGTCTGTATTTATGCCCAACGCCGCCATTGAATCGAAGAATCCATAACCTAATTCATCCTCAGATGGATTGGAGGCGCACTCATTGCTGCCTATGCTTTCCACCGGCCGAGGTGTTGCGGACTCTGTTGTTTCATCAAGAACAAATGGTGGCTGATCTTCATTTGAGAAAACCGCTTCTTCCGTGATGCACAGGTCATCAGGATCCAGTATGAAAGCACAAATGGATATGATTTCTTCCGTACTTGCCGCTGTAAGCAGGGTGAAAACGACAGGCTTGGAGCCGGGCGGTGTTTGGTCCAGTGTGCCGAGCAAGGCCAATTCAGCTGCCAGCGACTTTATGTCAGGCGCAAGAATGCTTGGCAGGCCGATGTGAATCTTGCGTTTGAGTTTGACGTTGCCGGGGCGAAGTTTAGAGGGTTCGGCACCTGTTAATGGCGTGTGTGGCGTGTGCGGTTTTGCATTTTGCGAAAGCAATGCCAATCTGGCGCGGGTTTCTGCAACAGCATCCAAATCAACTGGGGCGCCGTTTCTGTGGCCATCAAGCTGCATTTTCAGAACATCCTTGGCGGCCAGGAATGCATCCACATGTTCTGTTTTTAATGTCATCTCGCCCTTGCGAATTTTGTCGAGCAGGGACTCCAGGGCATGCGTTATGTCTGTCATATCGGAAAAGCCGAAAGTTGAGGCTCCTCCCTTGATAGAGTGCGCAGTACGAAAAATGGCGTCGAGATTTTCTTTATCGGGATGCGCCAAATCGACATCAAGCAGTAAACGTTCTTTTTCCGCAAGAAGTTCTTCAGTCTCGTCAAAAAAAACCTGAAAGAACTGGCTCATATCGATAGTCATTATTGGCTTTTGCCTTTTTTCTTTACTGGATTGCTATATCGTTGATGGGTTAGCCGATCACTTTGTTCACTACTTCTAACAAACGTTGAGGATCAAACGGTTTAACCAGCCAACCATTCGCACCCGCTGCTCGTCCCAGCGCTTTCATTTCGTTGCTCGATTCCGTGGTTAATATCAGAATTGGTACCCGCTGATAACTCGCCATTTCTCGCAATGCCTTAATTAGTTCCAGGCCATCCATGCCGGGCATATTTTGGTCCGTCAAAACCAGGTCAACAGTCTGACTTTTCGCCTTGTCGAGCCCATCACGACCATCTACCGCTTCAATTACCTTATATCCGGCAGCTTTCAAGCTAAATACCACCATCTGTCTCAGTGAGCTTGAATCATCAACAGCAAGTATCGTTTTAGCCATTTCTTATTCCACTTTCTTAGCAAATCCCCAAGTCTAATATCATTGGCGATAGAGGCAGACCATTAAAACAGTTCAATATCGCCGCTGTCCATTTTGCTTTGGCTCACCACTATACGCAGCGCACCCTCAAGCTCTAAGCTTTGTGCAACCAATGCATTATTTATTTCACTCAAGAATGCAATAATCTCTTCGCCGCCGCTCTCGGGAAGCATTTGAGCGCCCGTATTGCCCAGGGAGTCCAGTGCATCCCTTAGCCCCGCAACACGTTTTACCGTCCGGCCTATCAGTTGATTTGTCAGGTCCTGAAATTGCATGCTGGTAACTGCCGTATTAACATGGCGTCCGACTTCCGACTGAATATTTTTCAGGCGTTCTATATCTTCAACTGAGGGTTGTTTGCCGGAAATTAACAGATTGACTGCTTCCTGCTGAAAATTTACGGCTTCGTGAATGGCTATGAAACTGGTCAACAGTTTGTCAATTGCTGCCCCAAGCAGGGCCGTGGTTTGAATCAAGTCAACTTCGACTTCCAAAAGATGTTGATTGCCATAATTAGAGACGCCGGAGAGCAAGTCCTTAAGTCGCGGCGCCAATTCTTTACTATTAGCCATGCATTTGTCCTGTCGTCGACCAAAAACTAAGGTAGGGATTTGAATTCTTGTTTCAGCGGATTCGCTATACAGCCTGATCCGCACATTTCTAGCCCAAATTCTCTCTTGATTCGTCGTGCCCACAATTAAAATCAACGCGTATTGTATTGGATTTCGATCCTTCATCCGATGCAGACACTAGCTCTGATCTTGTTTGTCTACGGCATTTTTCGCCAACATAAACCCTAACTATGATTGTGTGCATTCGTAAAAACAGTAATTATTTACAGATTGTGATTTGCCCATCCTGCAGCTTGGCGGTACCCGATCCAAAATCATTGAGTACGTGCCAGGCACACTTGCCGATCCGGATTTCAACGCCCTCGTGAAAGGTCTTGCCAAT
>JACMKL010000186.1 GCA_014380105.1 Candidatus Melainabacteria bacterium | reverse complement strand
TTGAGGCTGGAGCCGGTGAGGCAAGTTGGGTCCAAGCTAATCATGAATGCCCTGCCATGCTCACTCCGATTGGTCACGGACGTTTTCTCTTGCATTGTTATCCGGTACAGCAAGAAGAGGAATTGAAGATTCGCCTCACCATGGTAGTTCCACTCAAAGCTGAAAGCGCTTCCCAAGCGGCGATACCAATACCGAGATTTGTGGCCACCAATTTCTCATTCGATGGTGACCATATGCTCAGACTAAAATCACCTTTGTCGATGAGCGCGCATAGCAAATCTTTGCATCACACAATCACCGCGGCGCATCAACATATGATTTCCGGACCGCTCTCCAAAGAAGAATTGAAGGGCTCGGAAGTCGGCGTCTCCACTAAGCTTCCGGCCAAAATGGAACAAGTAGCTGTCTTCGACATGATTGCCACCAAGCTGAAAGAAGTTGAAGAGAAAGAACGAATCAAGAAAAAACGCGCCGAAGAAGCTGCTGCTTTCGCCGCAGCGCAAAGTGAATTGGAAGAGGAGGATGGTAAGCCACAGCAAGTGGTTGTGATGATTGACGGCTCACGAGGTGTGCGTCAGCAGCTCGAAGATGTACGCCGAGTGCTAAAACCGGGCAGCAAAGCTAAGAAGAAATTTGTGACGGCATTAAAAAAAGGAGAAGTGAGAAAGAGATACGTTGTTGAAACTATCAAACCGATTTGTGTAAAACCACCCAAGAGTTTGGTAGTCGTACTTGATGGCTCTGCCGCACTAGAAGGCAAAAACGAAGACGTAATTCAGGCCTTAAAGAGCGTGCCCAAGGGAGTTTCGACCACTGTCATAGTTGCGTCAGAGCAACAGGAGAAGTTGCTGGAACCATTGGTTGTAGGCAACGGAATCAATGTTATTTCCAAAATGAGATTCGAAGGAGGACAAGACAATTTACAAGCAGTCGTGAAAGCGTCAGAGCTTGCAGGAGAAAGCGACAACGGTGCTGTGCTGTGGATTCACGGACCACAACCAGCTTTCAATAGAGAAATTTATATCATGTCGCAATTTTATGCTGCACCAGCGTTCTACGACTATTCAATAGACAGTGGAGAGACTGATACTCTTGAGTTTTTCAAAAATCACTCTGAGATCGGTCCATTTACTCAGATTCCGAAGAGCACTTCCATGGGTAAGGATATCGCCAGTTTTCTATCTCGCTGGCAGAATGACAGAACCAATTATGCTGTCGCATTGGCTGAGACAACCGAAAAGCCGACTTGCAGAATGGCAACTCCGAAAGAAGCAATGGAATTACTTGCTCTGCGTGCGAACGCTTATTGCGAACAATTGATTTCTGAGCGGAAAGCTCCGCGAGCAGCGAAGATTGCAGCTACCTATGGATTGGTCACACCCGTAAGTTCTGCCATCGTAGTGGTGGCAGCAGCCGGTGATAATTTGCGATTAGGTCAAGGTCCCGCAACCTCCAATGACAGCTTCGACCAGGACGCGCCTACTCTTCAAGGCGCAACCAATGGCACCATCGGACCAGTCGGCAGTGACGCTACTTACATCACAGGTGTCAACACTGCGGGAACTGTGCGAGTGAATAATCTTGCAAACTTAGAAGCCCTGCTCAATCTAATCGCCAATTCTGTTGAGTGTCTAGGAATGCTCGCTGGATTCGGTTTGTTGATGCACGGAGTATTCCAGCGCAGCGCTTATGTCGGTATTCCAGGACTGAATTATCAACTTTCCGGAATGCAAAGAATAGGTGTGGGACTAGCCGTAATCGTGATCGCCTTCAGTGTGCCAGGCACGATTAACTGGTTTGTTGCTTCCGCACGTGATGCAAATCTTTTCTCATAGAGGTAACAAAGCAGAATCAGAATAAATATCTATATTCAAAAAAAATAAATAGCGCAATCCATTGAGGGGAAAGAGAAATCTTTGCCCTCAATCATATTTTTTCATCATAAAGTCGATTACTTTTATTACGCATATCATGAAAACTGCCCATATAATGGCTCTCGGCCAGAGGGCGAAAGTAGCGTCATTCCAATATTGAACAAAGAATTTTGCCAGTGCAAACATGCCATCGTCACGCATCTCGCTTACTGCAATTGCAGTAATTTGAAATGAGTTGGTAATTGGATTAGTGAGCGCAGCAAGTAAGCAAAACAAGAATATTTTGACGAAACCGGAACCATCGAATGGAGCGGCTGGCTCCTTAAAGACGTGTGGGGGAAGTGGACTGGTCGACACCGCTGGCTTGGTGTCTCCAGCACCGGCTCCGAAACCTTTAGTGGCAGCCCCCTGGTCGTGGGTTGTGGTGCCAGTTGTGTCGACTGTAGAATTTTCTGGAGATTGAAAATTTGATTTTTGAGGTGGCAGCTCTTCTGTGTTCGTCAGATTTTGAGCGGCGGCAAGATCGGGCGCAATTTTCAGCTCAACTTGATCGCCAGTCTTTTCAATAACAACTGCTTTCGCCTTATCGGGCACTGCATTTGGTGCCGAAGGTTTTGCGACCGAGTCTGGTTTTTCTGCCAAATCTGCTGCCACAGCCTTTGAGTTAGATTCAATTGGTGAGTTTTTCCAGTCGTGCAATGCTGTCGAAATGTCTTTTGCAACTGCATATCTCTCAGCAGGATTTTTCTTCAAGCAGCGCATGATGATCCCACTTACAGCCTGCGGTGTTTCTGACCGTAACGCTGTGAAATTAATTGGCTCAGGCTCGGTGGATACGTGCA
>JACMKL010000185.1 GCA_014380105.1 Candidatus Melainabacteria bacterium | reverse complement strand
TTTGATTTAGAGATGGTAAAAGTTTTCTCTGAAGAATTGAATGTGCCGGTAATTGCTTCCGGTGGAGCCGCCAGTCCGTCTAGTTTTGTGGAAGTATTCGAAGATGCAAATGCTGATGCGGCGCTCGCTGCCAGTATTTTTCACGACCGTTTGTACACCATTGGCGAAGTGAAACAGGCTATAGCAGACGCAGGAATCAGTGTGAGAATATGATCGTACCAAGTATAGATATCATGGACGGAAAAGCTGTCCAGCTCAGACAAGGCAAAGAATTCGTGCTCGAAAGCGAACGTTCGCCTCTGGAGCTCGCGCGCGAATTTAATCGCTATGGTGAGATTGCTGTTATCGATCTCGATGCTGCACTTGGAAAAGGTAATAATCGCGAACTGATTGCGGCGATTTGCAAAGTTGCCGATGCGCGCGTGGGTGGTGGCATCCGTGACGTCGATACTGGAAAGGAATATTTGAAAGCTGGGGCAAAGGCTCTTATATTTGGAACTGCTGCACGTCCTGAAATCTTGAAAGAATTCGCCCCTGAGCGTGTCATGGTAGCGCTTGATCAAAAAGGCGGCAAAGTTGTAGATAAGGGCTGGACCGAGAGTACTGGCGAATCAGTATGGGACCGAGCAGAGCGATTGACGCCCTACTGCGGGGCATTTCTAACCACATTTGTAGAACAAGAAGGCGGACTTGGTGGCATCAATATGGATGCTGTAAAGGAAGCGAAGGCAAAACTAAAACGACCTGTCACTGTTGCTGGTGGCATCGCTCAAACAAGTGAAATTATCGAAATATCCCGCCTCGGAATCGATGTCCAGGTTGGTATGGCACTTTATACCGGACGCATTGATCTTGCCGAAAGTGTTATCGAGACTATCAAATTCGACGCCAACGGGCTGGTGCCGGTCGTCGTTCAAGATGTCAGCGGCAAGGTTTTAATGCTCGCTTATGGAAATGTCGAGTCTATGAGACGCGCTCTGACAGAAGGAAAGGGAATTTATTTCAGCCGCTCCAGGCAAAACATCTGGGAAAAGGGACTTACTTCTGGTAGCACGCAAGAATTGATTTCGTGTCGTCTAGATTGTGACAGAGACACTGTTTTATTTACTGTCCGCCAAACAAGTGGAGCCTGCCACACTGGCTCCTATAGCTGCTTTGGTGCAACGGCAGCGCATCGCGATTTTTCGGTCGCTGACCTTTTCGAAACCTTACGGAGTCGTAAAGAAAATTCGCCAGAAGGATCATATTCGGCAACTCTGTTTCAGAATCGCGAGAAGCTCTCCAAAAAGCTAATGGAAGAAGCGTATGAGGTGGTATCGTTTAAGTCTCGAGAGAATTTGCGTTGGGAAATTGCAGACCTTCTTTACTTCGTCAGTCTTTTGGCAGTTGACGAAGGAATAGATTGGAAAGAAATTGAGTCCGAGTTAGGAGGGCGTCATAAGTGATACCGCTTTATAAAAATGCCGAAGCGATTGCCTGGTTGAAAAAATGGGGCACCAGCAGCGGTAATGATAGCGGCACTGTTCCTGCGCCACCACCACTGACCACATCTACAAGCGGCGGACCTCCGCTGGCGGGCGCCAAGCACATCGCCTCTTCAAATAATATTCAACAAACAGTTGAGCAAATCATCGCTACAGTAAAAGCTGAAGGTGATGCAGGCATTCATCAGTTAGCCGCACGTTTTGGTGACGCGGTCATGCCACCACTTTTTATGGAAGAAGAAGGCATCTCCGCACTGGCTGCCCAGTTACCAAAGTCCACTCGTCAGACAATCGATCTCGCCGCTCAAAGAATTCGCACATTTGCCGAAGCAACGCTTCAGGCGATCAGACCTATACATGTATCTTACGAACGCTTCGACACCGGTTTGAATTTCCGCCCAGTTTCCCGTGTGGCCTGTTATGTTCCTTCGGGGCGCTACCCGCTTGCTTCGACAGCGTTGATGACAGCCATCACGGCCAAGGTCGCCGGGGTCGCAGAAGTTTTCATCCTTTCGCCCAATCTAAAAGATGAGATTCTTTATGCTGGCACCATCGCCGGTGTCACTGAGTTTCATCAAATCGGTGGTGCGCAAGCGGTCGCTGCCGCCGCCTTTGGCACTAAAACCATCAAGCCTGCTGACATGATCGTTGGTCCGGGTAATGCCTATGTCACTGAGGCTAAACGTCAATTGCAAGGAACGATTGGCATCGACATGCTCGCTGGACCAAGCGAAATTTGCATCATTGCCGATAGTGGAAGCAACCCGCACTGGCTCGCCCTCGACCTCCTTTCGCAGGCTGAGCACGACCCGGATGCTCGCGCCATTCTTTTGACTGACGATGAAAGTATCGCCAGGCAGGTATTGGCGGAACTGCCAAAAGTACGTACTGAAGTCTCGCTGCCTGATTTTATCGATGAGAGTCTGAGCAACAGCGTCATTCTGGTTTTGCCGGATATCGTCGCCTGTATTCAAGCCGCCAACAGTATTGCGCCCGAACACCTCCAACTGCACGTCAGCAAGCCTGAAGACCTTCAGCCGCACCTGGTCAATTACGGTTGCATGTTCATTGGATACAACGCAACCGTGCCCAATGGTGATTATGTCGCGGGTCCCAACCACACGCTCCCGACTAACCGCTCAGCTCGATTTGCTGGAGCGCTCAACCCATTCACCTTCCTGCGCGCGCAGACCTGGGT
>JACMKL010000184.1 GCA_014380105.1 Candidatus Melainabacteria bacterium | reverse complement strand
GTGTTCCTGCCTTGGTGCCAGCAGAGAGACCGGCGGTCAAGCCAATTTCAAAACGCTCGACGGAAGACGTCCAGGCAAGCGCAGTGATGTGCGCTGCGGAGAGTTTTTCCATCCAAACGGTCTGCCAGATTCCCGTAGTGCGAGGATACCAGATGGAGTGTGCCTCCAGCTGCCAGTCCTGCTTGCCACGAGGCTTGCAGAGGTCAAACGGATCGTCATCGGCGCGCACCACAATTTCCTGGGCGACGTTGCCGCGCTTCAGGTAATCGGTGGCGTCGATTGAAAACGGCGAGTAGCCGCCTTCGTGCTCACCCGCCAGGTTGCCGTTGATCCACACCTTGGCAGTGTAATCGACTGCATCGAAGTTGATCACCAGTCGCTCGCCAGTCTTCAGCCGTGGAGACTTGAACTGCCGGCGGTACCAGACCGTGCGATAGAGTCCGGTGTCGCCGATACCGCTGGCCGGGGTTTCTGGCGCAAACGGCACGATAATCTGGCGGTCGAACGGCACGTCTTTCGCGCGCGTCCAGGTGGACTGATGATCGATTGAGAATTGCCACGGACCGTTGAGCGACTGCCATTCCTGGCGAGTCATCTGAGGTCTGGGGTAACCATGGGCGTCGTCCGACGTCTCTCCAAGAGCGCCGGAAGTTCCGAGCTTTTTGATAGTCTTCATGGTAATTGTCCTTTTCGAGACTTTTGAAGAAAGGCATGGCGACAAGTTTAAATCGTTTCCGATTTTAGTTCGCCGCCATGCGTAGTCAGTATCAGTTCACGCTTTTCGGATCGAGTTGTTCGATACGGGAGCGCAGAAGTGCAGTTGCCACAGTGTCGTCGGCGGAGAGCTCGGTGGATGAAATCGGCTTGCCGATCACCACTTTAGCTCCGCGACGGTAGATAGGCCACAGCAGGAGAACGAGCAGGTACTGCAGAGCACGCGGAAAACGTTGCAGCCATCGTCCTGGATATTTGCCGTAGCGAATATAGGCCGGAACGATGAAAGTCGGCTTACCGAGTTCGACAGCAGCTTGCTTCACGATACGCACGGCACCCTCTTTCAAGGGCAGCATGACAGGATCGTAATTGGTCAAACCCTCAGGCAGAAGCACGAGAATCTGACCGGAAGTGAGGATTTTCACCGATGCCGCGCGAGCGCGAACACCATTGTCGCGGATGCTGTCATGCGCAACGAAGGCACCACCAGGTCCGACCAAATGTGCACCCAAGCCGAATCCAGCTGTGAACACAGTTTCGTGAGCCATGTAGCGCGCTTTGCGAGCGAGCACGCACGGAATGAGCATGACGTCGGCGCCGGCAGGGTGATTGGCGGAAAACATGAACGGTCCTGGGACCGAATCAAGATTTTCACGACCAAGCACTTTCAGCTTGCCGACCTGCAGGAAAGTGATTGCGCGTGCGACTCTGAGCAGATAGCGCAGAGCTTTGTCAGAAGGCGGCGGTGCAAGATATCCACAAGTGGATATTTGTTTGACGTAAGCATTCCACCGGGCGAGCCACGGTTTAGTGACGTTACGCCACATCAAAACGAACGCACCCAGCGCTAGAGCGCCGGATGCGATATAGACCAGAAGAGACATGTTTTCAATTCCTTACCGTTCGGCAAGAACAGGCAATCACTTGACGTTGCTTGCGCTGTCTAGCAATTCCTGAATCTTGGCTCGCATCAATTGCGAACTCTGATGAGGGTTTTCCGGAAGTTCGGAAAACGGGATTGGTTCGCCAATCACCACGGTGGCACCGTAGTTGACGAACTTCGTGACGGTCTTGGTGCCATCAGCATTTCGCGTCACATCCACCCAGGAACGGAATTTCCTCAAAGGCGATATGACGCGCGCAAGTAGCCCGACCAGACGCTGGAAATAGCTGGCGTCTTTGGGGTCGCGCTTGTAGAGAATGGCGACCGGCAAGAGAGCGACCTGGTCGTCGGTGCCGAGCTGTTGAACAGCCAGCGACAACGATCGAGCAGCTCCAGTGCGGAAGTCTTCCGGACGCAGCACGTTGTCGTAAACGAGCTTGCCCTGCGGGAAGAGCAATAGGCGAGTACGGGCGCTCGATGCCAGGTAGTTGGCAGCCGCTTTCACGACAGCCGCACCCTGACCAGGTGTTGCCGCTCCACCTTCGACCTTGGCGGCAATGGTGCCCACCCATGCAGCCACGACTGAGCGTGCACCCGAAACTTCAGCAGCTTTGGCAATCTGCGTGTAATGGCAAGGCAGAGCCGTGCGCGTCACTGCAAAATCCATCTGGAAAGTGTGATTCGGGGCAATCAGAAGGCGACCATTGTAACGGGCGTTCTTTCGACCACGCACTTTCACAGGACCAACAACGACGAAGACAATCAGTCGGGTCGCCAGTTTGAAGAACAGGCGAGCCATGAAGGTCGGGGGCGGGGGAAGATAGCCGCCGTTGAGCAGCTTCTTCGCTTCGCCTTCCAGAAGCTGAAACGTCGATAGACGAACAGTCCGAAGGCGAGAATTGCAATAGCGATCGACAGCGCGAGCCAGTGGGCTCCGAGCGTCGCGAGTAGGTTTTCTAAATTCACAGCTTATATCCCTTCCAGTGGAAGTTTTAGGCGACGAAAAGCCTCCTTTGCTTTTATGTCGCGAGCGAATGACGCGTGTGCGCCGGATTTTTTCAGTGGCTGAGAATCACCTTGAGCGCACCTTTGACGTTGGTTACTCGCAGTGACTTGGTCGGTTGCCCTGGGTCGCCGTCGATGTTCGGCTTCACCAGTCCGGATGATTCAATCAACACTTCTTCCGTGCGGAAACGGTGATAGTGGCTGCTGTGCTCCGGTTGTCCGAAAGCCATCGAAAAGCCAAACCGGATCAAGTGCCAGGTGTTTGTGCCCTTGAGGACAACGACATCGAGCAATCCGTCGGAGGCGTTCACGCCGCGACTCAGTGCTGACATCAGGGGCGGTGTCACGTTCAGAACAAACACTGCTGCCGCATCATCTTCAAGAACGGCATCCCGGGTCTTCAAACGAAAGGTCAGCGCCTCCGGCTTGAGACTGGCGATACTGATGTTGACTGCATAAACCAGCTTGCCGAAAATCCGTTTGTAGAACGGACTGGAGTCGCTGATTGCGTCTGAAACTTTGCCCAAACCGAGCGCCACCAATTGGTATTCGCAGTGCTCGACGCCGTCTTCGCCTGTGTAGTCGAGACGAACCATGTCGATGGGCTGCGAGTTGCCGGCCATGACCATGGCGACAAATTGCTTGGCGGTCGGGTTGGCGTAAAAAGACCGTGCGAACAGATTGCCGGTGCCGCCAGGGAACACAGCCAGCGTTGCCGCCGAGCCGATTAATCCCTGTGCGACCTGGCGAACAGTGCCGTCTCCCCCGAAAGGAATGACGACATCCGCGCCGAAGAGTGCTGCTCTCGTTGCCAGTCTTGTGGCGGAGCCAGCTTCTGCCGTGGTGTGCACGACATCGGTCTGAACACCCTGGTCACGGAACAGCTGGGCTACTTCGGTGACGGTGTTTACCTTCGCCGAGCCTCCCTTCGGATTGAACACGATAGTCAGTTTGCGTGGTTGCATTTAATGCTCCAGTATTGAACTAGCGAGAAAGAGGAGCCGTGCGGATTTCGTTGGAATACAACTCCATCACCTCTTCGGCTTTCCACCAGAGCGGACGTACGTAGTGATACTCACCGTCAACACGAGTGATGTAGCCGTACTTCTGCTTCTTGCGCTTGCCCCAGTTGATATCCTTGCGCAGGATTTCGACTCGATCACCAACCGCAAAGCGGCGGCTGGTCTTCTTCTGTGATTTGGTCATGAGATTTCTCCGATGTGACTTGCGAATATGCTCGCTGTCTCAGCGCTTGCGTTTTTCAACGGGGGGCGCTGCGTCGCGGGCATCCTGCTGTGCTTTCATGAAGCTGTACATGCGATTCCAGTTGCTCAAAAACAACCGGGCGCGCGATTCAGACTTGATGAAATTCATCAGGTTTGCCTGCTTATTGGCGAGCTTGGTGTAGTTCCAGCTGCCATCGGCAACCCAAACCCCATCCACCACCGTGTACTTGTGGTGCATGATTTGATTGGATTTTTCGGAGGTGCCGATGACGACCTCGATGCCCACTGCTTTGAGCCTGTCGACACCTTTCGCGATATCGTCACCGGACCAGCCTCGCGTTTGCGAGAGGTCGATGAGGACGCGAATTTCTTTGACACCACGCTGCGTTTTGAGCTCTATGAGCTTGTCGTAGATGCGTGGGTCGGTGAAGGTGTAGGCGGCGAGATGGACTGAGGTTCTGGCTCGATCTAGGAAGGAGAGGTAGGCTGCAAGCCCGTCTTCGTACGGTGTGAAAACCGTCTGAATTTCGGACTGCGGATCTGTTTTCGGAATTTGGTATCCCGTCCACACGCCTCCGCCGAACACCAGCAGAACGGCCAAGACCGCTGCTATCAGCTTGGATTTCAGATTCATATTTTGCTCGTAAGGTTGTACCTGAGACGGGGAGCCGAATCGGGTCACTGGTGAAGCTTTGAAAGTGACAACCAAAGCGCCAGTTGAAAAATCCGGGTTTTTCGGACTACTCTCAAAAGGCACGCTGGCAATGGGTTTACTTGTCGTCGTCCTCGTCCAACTCGATGGTGATGAGGTGCGGATTGTGTACTTGCTGCGCAAGCAAGTCGTCGATTTCGTCGCCAGTCAAATGTGTGAACAAGCGGAATTCGACATTACCGTTGCTTTTCGAAATGCGATCGAGCTTAGCTCTCTCACCGAAAAGTTTGCGCGTTTCGTGAAAGTATTCGAGAGGGCAAATTACTTTGACAGCGTGACCACCGGCATCCGTCGACGGGAAAATCCAGTAGCTGAGTTGCAGAGCGATGATGGTCAGAATCGAAACCGTGGTTGCTGGCGAGAAATAGCTGTAGCCAACCATGATGCCGACGCCGGCGGTGAACAGAATGGTAGCTGCGGTGGTGACGCCGGACGTAGTCCAACCTTTCCGCGTGATGACACCCATGCCGATGAAACCGAGAGCAGGCAGAATCTGCCCAGCGATACGAGTAGCATCACCGACACCAGCCTGTCTGACGATGAATACGCCCATGAGCGTAATCATGCAGGAACTGATGCAGACGAGCATGTGTGTGCGGATCCCGGCAATCTTGTGCTTGTGGCGGCGTTCGATGCCGATACATGCGCCAAGAGCCATCGCCAGCAGGAAGTGAGGCATGTAGCCGGACATCTGCTGAACAAACGAGCTAGCGATTAGGTCGTTGAGCCAAGCTGGAAGCGAAGCTCCATTGAAGCCCAGAAACGACATCGCAAAATTAGGTGATTGGTTGCTGAACAATGCAGCGCTCCTTTTCAGTTAACGACTCTAAAGGGCTCGCCAGGAAGAAGCGCATCGCAGAAGAGATGTGCTCGAGATTGCGAGAATATCCTCGATTTGAAGTCTTGCGCTGCGCTCGTTGGAGCGGAGTGTAAAGCCTCAAATCGGGGCGACTAAAGAGTCAGAGAGAATGTGGAAGTTATGGAGAAGGTTGATTTTATCGTGAAGTAAAGAGGGAATACCCACGACTGTAGAGAAGTGAGCCCATAGATAAAAGCTTTCGATGATCCCGATGGATATAAGTTTTTGTAATCACAGAGCTATATTTGGTTTCAGCACCTAATAAGCTCTAGGACTATGGAACAAAGATAAGCCATTTAGATACGTGCGCGGGCGCGCGCGACCTCTTGGCAAGCCTGTATAAGTGCGCTCTAAGCCTGGAGTGCAATTAGCAACGCTAGCGCACGTTTGGCGATGCTAGCTGCATTTTGTGGGTGCGAATAATCTGTCTGTGAAAACCAACTTATTTCGGGTGTGATTTACGCTGTGTTGAATGTTCCTTGAAACGAATCTGTACGGAAGTCCATCAGGTGTTATCGTATTGAGCAAGGCACTGCCTTTCACTTACTAATCACCGTGCAGACAAACGATGAGCGTAGATTCAAAAGTCAGAATTCTGGTCGTTGAAGATGACCCTAATATTCGCGATATGCTGCATCAGTTTTTGACTGGCGAAAACTTCGATGTCAGTGCTGTCGAATGCGCGGAAGATGCCATTAAATCAGCTGAGCAGTGCGTTTTTAGCATGATGATTTTTGACTGGGAATTGC
>JACMKL010000183.1 GCA_014380105.1 Candidatus Melainabacteria bacterium | reverse complement strand
TTCTCAGTTGGAGCAGCTTCACCACCTTGCGCAGGCGTGGCGGCAGAGTCAGCAGGTGGTGCAACTGCGGCAGAACGAGAACGTTCCAGGTCCACTCTCCACTTGCCGTTTTTTCGAGCACATCGGTAACCTTGTTCGATTCGTGAACCTTTAGTTGTGATCAATTTGCCATTGACGACAGACAACATGTCGATTTGCTCAAGGGCATCTTTGCCACCATATGCGGTGATAGATTTTTGAACCACGCTTTCGGCGCTGGCTTCCTCTTCTTCCCCCGCTTCCGAAGCAGCGTCCTCTGCAGCCAGGGTGACCACAGCCGGAAACATCACTGCGCAGACGAGCAGTGGCACGAGCAAAAAGCGAGCGTGACCGAAGAGCTTCAAAATGACGCGAGAGAACGCGAAGTAAGACCTAACGAGCGGCAGCACCGCATGCCCCCGCAGTCACTTCAGATTTATCAGGCGAGCCGAAATTGAAAGGCTTGCACTGCCCCATTTGAGGTAATTCAAGATCTGGCAAAGTGCGCGCTAATTTATGCACGGCGAGCAATTGTTCGATTAAGGCACTAACGTGAGAGAGTGGCACTTGATTCGGTCCGTCGCTTTTTGCTTCGTCCGGATTTGGGTGAGTTTCCATAAACACCCCATCACAACCTGCTGCCACAGCGGCTCTGGCCAGTGTTGGTACATACTGTCGTTGACCGCTCGAGACAGTGCCACCACCACCTGGAAGTTGCACGCTGTGAGTGGCGTCAAAAACTACGGGCACTCCGTAAGATTGCATAATTGGGATGGAGCGCAGGTCTACAACCAAATTGTTATAACCAAAAGATGCTCCACGTTCTGTCAAAACAATATTTGAATTGCCGCATTCCTGAATTTTAGTGACGACATTTTTCATGTCAGTCGGGGCAACAAATTGTCCTTTTTTTACATTGACGACTTTGCCGGTTTCAGCTGCGGCAACCAACAAATCAGTCTGTCTGCAGAGAAACGCTGGAATTTGGAGAACATCCAGAACCTTGCCTGCTTCCTTGCACTGCGAACTTTCATGAATGTCGCTGAGGACAGGCAGTCCTAATTTTGCTTTTATTTCAGCAAGCATTTTCAGACCCTCTTCGAGACCAGGTCCTCTAAAGGAATGAATAGAAGTACGATTAGCTTTATCAAAAGAAGCTTTGAACACCAGCGAAAAACCCAGTTTTTGCGAAAGCTCTTTGAGGTAGGTCGCTGTGTTGAAAATTGTTTCCCAGGATTCGATTACGCAAGGTCCGGCAATCACAACAAGGTCGTTGCCGCCGCCCAACTCGATATTGCCAATTTTTACCGACACGCTGTTTCCTCCTTGGAACTCGCTCATTCTACCAATAAGTAGTTGCGAGACCGCTTTTGTTGGATCATGCTAACGCGGACCCATGTTCTTAACCAATCTATAGACTGTGTGACCGGCTCGCTGACTGATCGGCATAACGAGCGCAAGCCTGATGGCGTCCGCCAACTGAGGTCGCAAAGTGCGAATTTTTTTGGTCTGACGTGTTCCACCAGCCATCTCAGGCAATGTCATACCAAGTGGATTTTTCTCCAGCAGCTTGACGACCTTGTTGTCTTGCGGCTTTTCTTTCTCAACTGCAGGTTTTACTTTGGGCTGCAGGACACGGCGCGGCGCTTTGGGAATTGGGTTTTCTTCTGCTTCTACTTCTTCTTCTTCTTCTGACATCGAAGTTGAGCTCCCTCAGAAAATTCGGATAATTACAAATTGGATCTCGACCTGGTTGCTAAGCGTTGGGCAAGCGAATGAAGCGCAATCGCAGCAGCACTCAAATACAAGGATACCGCGTCCTTTTCAAGAATAGTTACGGTATGCCAGATTCTTGATGACACGCTGATGCTCTTATTGATATATTTCGGCTTGTTCCTATATTGCATCAGCCAGCCTTAGTACGTCGATCGCCAGAGGCCGGCCGCCAGGTGTGCGAGCTCAAGTTGAGCTAAAGGAGTATTTGAGTGAGTGTCGGTTCATTTGTCTTCATGCTACACAGCCATCTTCCTTACTACCGTAAGGCGGGTATGTGGCCGTTTGGCGAGGAGAGCGTCTATGAGTGCATCGCGGAGAGTTACATTCCGCTGCTCAACGCAATAGGCGACCTCTGGGACGAAGGTATCGCCGCAAAGCTGACAGTCGGCATCACTCCGGTGCTTGCAGAACAACTTTCCGACGAACACTTCAAGAAAGGCTTCGACAAATTCATAGCTGACAAAATAGAAGCAGCTCAAAAAGACGAGAAGCTCTACAGTCTCAAAGGCGAAACTCCTAATCCAAACCATTTACACCTTGCTCGCTTTTACTCAAACCTGTTTCAAAATCTCAAGCGCGATTGGAACGAACGCTGGAATCGCGATTTAATCGCAGGCTTTAAACGTTTCCAAGACTTAGGGGCTATCGAAGTTGCCACATCGGCGGCAACTCACGGATTTTCGCCCTTGCTCGAAACTGACTCCTCACTCTTTGCCCAATACAAAGTTGGGGTAGAAACTTATAAACGACATTTCGGTAGAGCGCCTAAAGGATTCTGGTTGCCTGAATGTGCATACAGACCAGCGCAAGGCAAACGCCCACCACTGGAGAAATGGCTACACGAGCTGGGTTTGGAATATTTCTTCACCGAGTCTTTTGTAATTAAGGGCGGAAAGAGCGCCGAGATGCGCAACATCATCGGACCCTATGGCAACATTGAATATATTCCAGCCGCGCCACGCCCTGAGACAGGCCTCGACACTTTTGAAGCTTTCTGGCTGAAAGAATATCCGGTTGCAGTCATGGGTCGCCATGAAGAAGCCGGTTATTTAGTTTGGTCTGCTGATCAAGGTTTTCCAGGCGACGGCAATTATCGCGAATTCCACAAGAAAGACGAC
>JACMKL010000182.1 GCA_014380105.1 Candidatus Melainabacteria bacterium | reverse complement strand
ATTAGCCTGCGACCTGACCTTCGCCGAAACTACTACCAAGTTTGCCATCTGCGTCATTTTCGGCTAATACTTTGGTGAGAATTTCTTTGACCAGCGGATTGGCAACAAGCTCCAACTGTTCTTCAGCTGTGTTGTAGTCCTTCAGCGGATGTGAAAACTTTTGGGAAGTAATTTTTGCCATTTTCTCAAACTCCATCCATTACGCTCAGTACTAATTTTCGTGATTAAATTGTAGCAATTCTGGTGTAGCCCGTGGACATGGTCAAAACTCATATTTGGTTGAATGAACCAACTGAAAGGGATGGTTGCTTACGTGTCAGCGCCGTCCTGGAGCGTCCAAACCATGAAAAACAGGCACTTTGGTACGACATCCCTGAAGAGCATTCTTTCCTAGTAACTCCCAGCGGCGATGCGTTTGTCATAGGTAACATATTCCTAATAATGGCGAGCGGAGTTGAATGTGTTCTTCATGGCAACCTCTCGCCGTCCTTGCTCCGAAATTTATCTGAATTCCAAGCCGCCTGGTCTTGCTGGCGACCTGGCAAATACAAGCAAGTCTCAATTTCCGCTGAGACTGAAATTGAAGAACTGGAAGCCGAACTACCAGCGGTGGCAATCGCCGCTTTCAGTGGTGGCGTAGACAGTGCCTACACAATCTTTCGTCACACGATAGGCTCATGCCCAGAGCACTGGAAAAGGAATATTCAAGCCGGATTATTTGTAAAAGGTTTCGACATTCCACTTGATCATGGAGATGCATTTGACCGCGCTAAACAGAAAATAGAAAGCACGCTCGATGATGTTGGTGTCAAACTAATAACGATGTCGACGAATCTTCACGATCTGAATATCGAATGGGATGACACACATATTGCGGGTCTCGCTTCGACTTTGATGTTATTCAGGGGACACTATAACGAAGGCCTGATAGCAAGCGGACCTGCGTACAGTCGGTTGGTTTTGCCCTGGGGGTCAAATCCTGTTACAGATCACCTTCTGTCGAGTAAAAATTTTCAGATTGTGCACGATAGTACAGGTGTTTCGCGTGTTGAAAAAATTAAAGAGTTGCCTGTTTGGAAGATTGGATATTCAAATTTGCGAATATGCTTTAGCGCTGAAAGACGCGACGAGAATTGCGGCAAGTGTGCAAAGTGCATAATGGACATTTTGCTGATGCGTTTGGAAAACATTCCTCAACCTGCATCCTATCCCGAACTCACCAATAATGATTTGTCCAAGCTTACAATTCCAACCGAACACCAGTTTCATAGTTTATCGTCGGTGGTGACATATGCTCGCGAGCACAAAATTGTAGGCGAATGGATCCAAATTCTAGATCGCCGTATTCAACAACTTACGCACGAAAAGAAAAATCTGTCTGCACCGAAGTCGAAGATTCAAAAATTGCTCAGTCTTTTTGACCGCTCTTCAGGTACTTCGTAGGTCATCGTTGTTACAGACTAGTTGCGGAATTTTATATCGCAGGCAACCGAATTGAAAATTTGGCACCGACTTCTGGCACATTTTCACACCATATTTTGCCATTGTGCGCTTCAACTATTTGCCTGCATGTATAGAGTCCCAATCCTGTGCTGCTAGCGGTTCGTTTGCCTGATTGCCCTTGCCAAAAACGTTTAAACAACATTGGTATTTCTGATTCGGGAATTCCAGGACCACGATCTTGGATCGAGATTAAGACTTCGTTGGTCACCTTTCGGGCTGACAAATTAATCGTCGACCCGGAAATAGAAAACTTAATTGCATTGCTCAGCAAGTTTTCTATGACACGACAAATCTCGTCGATCTCCCCGATTATCTGTAAATCTTCATCAATTGAACATTCAATAAAGATGTCTTCAGTTGAGGCAAAAAGATTTACCATATTAATTGCCCGATCAACTGCCGCTTTCACACTTAGCGGTTCGTATGAAAAGGTAGAATCTGCTACGGAGTATT
>JACMKL010000181.1 GCA_014380105.1 Candidatus Melainabacteria bacterium | reverse complement strand
GCCCGTGCAGATTCGTCCAGATGGAGGAATTCGCATCGAGGTAGCGTTTCCCTTCGGCATCCCACAAAGTTGCGCCCTTGCCGCGCACGATGACGATGGGCTCCGAGCGAAGCCAATCGACCATCGTTGCTGTTGGTGATGTCTCCAGTCAGTCGTCCGGAACCGGTGGGAAAATGTTTGACTTCACCGGATGTCGTCAGGCGTCCAATGCGGCTACTACCAACTTCGGTAAACCAAATTGCTCCATCCTGTTCCATAAGAGACGTTGGTGCGTCGTTTGCTGCACCGACCGTATACTCCGTAATTTTGCCGGCCGAGTCAATTTTTCCGATCTTTCCTACGCCTGATTCTGTAAACCACATCGCGCCATCCGGTCCGTGCTGGATATCAAACGGCTTACTTCTTACAGTTGGGATTGCGAATTCTGTGAGCTTTTTGGACGAGTCGATTCGTACAATCTTGTTGGCACCCGTCTCTGTAAACCATAATGGTTCTTTGCCTGGAAAGAAATTAATCGACCCGGCCAGCGCGCCCGCGGTGGGAGTAGCGTGGAAAGTGGTCTTTCCGATTTTGCGCGAAAACTCTACGGCGCCAGACTTTGCGTCGCGAGTAGAGTTGGTGAACCAAACACCCTTCAATGGTCCTGCGCCAAAGTAAACGATGCCGTGCGGGGATGAATTTGGAACGGGATAGCTTGCAAACTTTCCTGCTGGCATGCCGGCGCACGCAGGCTTAGCGTCAGCAAATGACCCAAGCACGATGGCACCGAGCCCAAACAAAATACAAAAGCTTCGATTCATCGCTTGCTCCTCGCGCAGATCTTAGCGCCACTATATGTGGTGCCTGGGCTGATGCCAATCATCGTCAAATTCATCTCGCTATTGGTCTTGTAAAAGCAGCAGGAATTATTTGCAAATGCGGCATCTTGACTGGGACTATGACTTACATTTGGAAGTGTACCATCAAGAGCAGATCTGACAGGAATAAATCGCCGGATCACTGTAGCTGTGTGCTATAAAATTAGTTGCTCTGAAGGCAAGCTCCAGGGTCCATTCACTCGCAGAGGTTCTATGAAAACTTTGTGTTCTCTTTTGTGTTTATCCATAGCTCTTGTTTGTGGTCCAGCATTTGCAGCTGATCAAGCCAAGACCGCCCAAACCGTAACACCAAAAGTTTCCAAGAAAAAGGCTCAAGAAGCCGCAATGAAATTAGTGAAAGGTAAGCTTCTTAGATGGGATCTGGAGATTCAGGAAGGCAAGCCTTCCTACACTTTCTATATCAAGAGCAAAGACGGAAGAATCAACGAAGTAGCGTTGAATGGAGATACTGGCGAGAAAGACCATATCGGCATTGAGCTCGAGTATGGCACCAAGGATGGCAAGGGATTCAAAAACTCAAGCGATGCAGATAAAAATCGCTGGAAAGAAACCAAGTTCTCCAAAGACCAGGCTCAAGTGAAGGCTCTCGAGGCGAACCCCGGCACAGTTGAAGCCTGGGAACTTCTCATTTGGGCGATCGGGGAACGAGGCAAACTAGTCTACGAGTATCGCATCGAAAGTAAAGGTGAGAGGAAAGTAGTTTGTGTTGATGCTATGACCGGTGAGATTTTAGCAACCAGCATATTTGCAGATGGCAAATGAGCCGGACAAAGCTAATTTAGATAGAGATAGAGAATGCGAACAACTGCTCTAATTAAGAGCCACAAGGACTATAAAGGACCGCCCAACATGTCAAATGCTCGCTTGTACAGCTTACTTCTTTTGAGTGTCACTTCCTTTTGTATGTCATTTGCCTTGTTAGGCGAGGCAGCTTGGGGAAAAACTGCAGTCAAAAAAACAGATCTCGCCACTCGGCGAGATTTTAAAGAGCCAGTTAAGCTGATGAGCAAGGATGGTGTCCTCGAAATTCGGCTCACCGCCAGACAAGGAAAGGCAACTCTAGACACAGTCGCCAAGCCGGTCAACAATTTTTTGCTTTTCGGCTATGAAGTAATTCGAGGCACTGCATCAAACGGGAAGACCTCCGACCGCGATCTGTATCCGGCACCAACTTTGCAGGTATATCCGGGCGAGAAACTGGTCGTCCACTTTGAGAATGAACTGAGCAATCTCACAATCAAAGATTTTTTCATTCCACAATACACAGCCAAGGGACAGCCCATTCCCTTGTACCCGCCCCAGATGACTGAGTCGCCATTGAATCTCCACACACATGGAGCCCATATCAGTCCGAAAGGAAATGCTGACAATGTCATGTTGGACATTCCTGCGGGCATGTGCAACACCTACACTTACGACATTCCGACGAACATGCCGCAAGGATTATATTGGTACCACTCTCACCTTCATGGGCTCACAGCAGCGCATACTTATGCCGGGCTCGCCGGCTTACTTGCAGTTGGAAAGACCGATGGCAACATTCCGCTTGTCACCGACAACAAAATTCCTGTCCGCAACATGGCCCTTCAATATAATTATGTTTTTGACCGTGCAGGCGGTTCTGCAGACCTGAATAACGCGGTGTGGCCAATGTGGGTGAGCTCTTTAATTCCGCCAAAGAAAGGTGAGCTGGCGAAAGGCACCTACCGTCCTTCACACGCACCAGTCAATTTCAATCAATCAAAGAAAGGCACCAAATACGCCACTATCTATTTTGATGGTCCGCAAAAAAGTTTAAATCACAGAGGTCAGTTTTCACTGGTTCCAAGCAATCTCCAGAGCTTCACACCGAAAGACCCCAAAGAAGGCCGCGAGGTACCGGCAGATCCTGCACTTCCCGATCATCTTCGTGACGTGCAATACACCGTAAACGGTCAATTCCAACCGGTCATCAAAAGTAAAGCGGGTCAAACCGAAATATGGGCGCTAGCAAACGTTAGCGACCTCGCTTATATGAATGTGCAGTTAACAGAAACGGCGACCGGTCGACATCCGAAAATTGCAATTGTCGGACAAGATGGCAATCCTTATACGAAAGTTCAATATCCGCTGACAGTAGAAGGGACTCGATTACTTATTCCGCCCGCAACCCGTTTTGCAATTGCTGTGACGATACCAAAAGAGGGCGAACTTATACTCGAAATGCCTGATCTTGGAAAAACTGCGGTCAATAATGGACAGTATGATTTGACCAAGACTCTCACCAGCCCCGGCGTCCTCTACACCAGCAATGGAACCGAAAATCCTCCCAGCGTACTGGGAAGCATGAGCGTGTCTCCTAAATACATCAGCTATTTTGATGGGTTTTTCATTTTTCCAACGCAGGTACTTGTGCGAGCCAAGGCTACAGAGCCAGGTGGCGTTACGACCGCATTTAATGAAGGTCAAAAGCTTGGTGCTTATACATCCTATATAGATATTTCAAAAGGCGATCCAAACTTTAGGCGGAAGATCATCATAAACGGCGGATTTATCAATAAACTGGCGGACAAGAATGACCCTAAAGCATTCGTGTATGCATTCGATGGGCAGGCATTTCCAAACACATCACTGATCCAACCTCGCCTCAATTCGATCGAAGAATGGAATTTCGTCAATAACAATAATGACGAGCATCCAATTCACGTACACGTCAATGATTTTCAGGTGACCGAATACTTAGATCCTACAACCGGTTTGCATAGTGGTCCTGACAAATTTTCTGTCGACAACGCCAATGCACCAGCACCTAAGATAGACTTCGAAGAGAACGTAATCGCACCAGGTATTCTTTCAATTCGCACACGGTTCGACGAATATACAGGTACTTAT
>JACMKL010000180.1 GCA_014380105.1 Candidatus Melainabacteria bacterium | reverse complement strand
TCAATCCGAGCTTCTCTCGAAGGTCTACAGGAAGAGGATCCTGAAGGGTTTCGCCGAAAGCATCGAGAGTGTTTTTGATGACATTGCGCAGATAACGAAGGCTCAGTCCATCGGTGAGCGCATAGACGGGCACCAGTCTACCTAGGTGAATACTCTGATGTTGAAGGTCTTCGATACCATTTCCACTTTCGTCCAGCATGCCGAGAATTTCGACTTCGGAATTCTTGAGTGTGAATTTTCCAGAGTATTTATCTTTCTCGACAACACCGGAAGCTATTACTGTTGCACCTTTTGGAAACTGCTCTTTGTAGCGATCCAGTAAAAATTTATTGCCTTTGCCGCCTATAAAGCGAGTGATTGAAAGACTGCCAGTGCCGTCGGAGAGGAGAACATTGACAATGGAAATATTGCTTTTCTTTGATTGAAAAGCTGAGACCGTGCGAATTTGTGCAAATACTGTCGCTTCCATACCGACTTTCAGCTGTCGAATCGGCAAGCGATTTTGAAAGTCCAAATGTTTGCGCGGATAGTGCCTGAGCAGATCGCCCGCCGTCACTATCCCAAGTTTCGCAAGTAAGGCAGCAACCTTCGGACCGACTCCCTTCACCCACTGGACATTGACTTCGTCGGGGTCAGAACTAATTGTAGGTTTTTTGCCGATATCAGCTGCAGCCGACGGAATTTTCACTTCGGCCGCTGGCAGTAATTTTGCTTCAGGCTGTTTCTTTAAATCAGAATTACTTTTCGCCCCTGCTGACGCACTCTGCCTGGAGCCTGCGGATTTGCCGCCTGACATACCACCAGCGACTTCAGCCAGCGCAGCCGACCCGCCAGAACCTTCTGCGACACCATCAGAGGCATGCCCTTCGCCATCTTCTCTGTCGCCATTTTCTTGAAGACTGGCCAGACCATCTTCAATTATCGGACCAATCAATTCTTCAGCGCGCCAAATAATTGCAATACGCGTTGCCACATCAACATTGGGATACTGCCGAAAGAGCGCTCGCACCGTCAGCCAGATGGTCTCCATCGGATAACGGCGGGTCATGCGCTCAGCTGTCGTTCTCATAAACTGAGAAAAGGTGGAGCGCTTCCCTTGAAAATCGGCATATCGAGAGCGCCTTTCAATACTAACTGCCCGTCGCAAGGCAGAAAATTCCGCTTCTCTTGTAGATTTATCGTTACTCGTAATTGTTGTCACTGCCGACGCAACCATAGGCGAAAGCCTGTCTCTCAGCCATTAGACTAAGAGATGCGCGGTTGAAAAGCCAGTGAATTTTTTGGCGCATATACTGACGATATGCCAAACACAGAGCATTTGAACATCCTGAACTGCTTAAATTGCTCGAGCAAAATCTCGACATTCAAGAATTTTAATTCAGCAAAAACTTACAGCCCGAAGGCTATTAATTCGCTTGGCAATTTCGGTTCGGTTACCGAAAAGTCATTGCAGCCTGTTGAGAATCAGTTTTGAAATCGCTTTCAGGGTCGCGAAAACTCCAAGTCCTTCTGAAGCAACAGCTTCGAAGCTCGGGACGCCTCTGATGTTCAGTTCTTTTTCCATACGCTCGATTGGCATTGCGTTAGCCAGATCTCGCTTGTTGTACTGCAGTACCCATGGAATGTTGTCGAGCGTGAGGCTGTATTCAGCCAAGTTTTCGATCATGTTCTGCAACGATTCAACGTTGTCTTTCGAACGCATAACGTCCGAGTCAGCAACGAAGATGATGCCGTCAACGCCGTTGAGAATCAGCTTACGGGAAGCGTTGTACTCAACTTGACCTGGAACGGTATACAGTGAAAATCTAGTTTTGAATCCTTGCACAGAACCCAGATCGAGTGGCAAGAAGTCGAAAAACAGAGTTCTTTCTGTTTCCGTAGCCAGAGAAATAAGTTCTCCTCTGGTCGTCGGTGCCAGCTGACTGTGTATGTATTTAAGATTCGTCGTTTTGCCACCAAGACCGGTGCCGTAATAAACGATTTTGCAATTAATTTCGCGCGCAGCGTAATTTACAAGTGCCATCCTTAGCCTTCCTACCCCAATGCCGCC
Organism: Candidatus Melainabacteria bacterium; assembly: GCA_014380105.1. Taxonomy (GTDB): domain Bacteria; phylum Cyanobacteriota; class Vampirovibrionia; order Obscuribacterales; family Obscuribacteraceae; genus QKMZ01. The sequence goes on along the minus strand of JACMKL010000180.1, from coordinate 999 downwards.
GAATCACCACGAAGGCGCTGGATTTCAAGCGCTCGATGAGGCGACAACAGGAATTGATACCACGATTGGGACAGCATTAGAAGTGATCTTACGAGATTGATCTCGAATTCAGGGGAGAGGGGGGGCACACAGTTAAACAATCAGTCGAAATCGGCTGCTTGGTTACCGGATAAGGTTTTTGTCTGACAACGCCAGTCAAAGCTGTATCCCCAAAAACAGACTACCACGTCAGCGTTAATGGTTGGAGTGCTTTAGTGTAAATGTTCCTTTCCGTCTTACCGACACCTAACGCTCTTATTCTTCAGGCTAGATAGGTTTCGTGGTAAAATTCGCGGTTCGCTCTCCACCCTGGCTAAAAACAGCCGGTGGCGATCGCTTCACGGACCTCGATCATCACGGGGACGTGCTTTTAAGCGCTCGAATTAGAGTGAACTGGCAAATCAACCGCATTTTTTGGGAATTAGGTAAATGGCTAAACGTTGCGACGTGTGCGATAAGGGACCTCAAACCGGGCTCGGTTATACCTTCTTGCGTTCTCACTACAACCCACATGCAAAGAGACGCTGGTTGCCAAATTTGCAACCGGTCAGAGCTAAAGTAAATAACACCGTCAAGAAGATGAAAGTTTGCACTTCCTGCATCAAAGCCGGAAAAGTTCAACGGGCTCTCTAATTCGACGGCAGCTCCGCTGCATAGAAAGTTTATAAGTCTCAGCGAGGCGCACCAGGTGCGCCTTTCTTTGCATGAAATTTCTCAATAAAATCCCCGCCTAATTAGTTGAAGCGTCGGATTGGAAATTACAAGAATTTACTGACGCTCAATAATTAGCTGACTGAGTTTTTTCAGAGTTGAGAAAACTGCCTTACCTTCCACTGCAATTGCTTCGAAAGCAGGGAAATTTGCAGCATTCAAATCTGCCTCCATCGATTCAACTGACATGGCATCGATTAAATCGCGCTTGTTGCATTGAAAAACTATTGGAGTTTTGGTGATGGAAAG
>JACMKL010000179.1 GCA_014380105.1 Candidatus Melainabacteria bacterium | reverse complement strand
TTAACTATAGAAAGACTCGAAAATTGATGGCTGTTTTGATGAAACAGGCAGATAGCGTACGAGAACAGACCGAAGCGATTGAGGCAGAGAGCCCGCTCCGGCAAGCTGAGAACCGTGAGAACATGAAGCGTCTCCTGGTCTTCGGTCTCGCTGTAACAGTATTGCTGGCGGTCGCGCTAGCGCTGTCTTTCAATAGAGTATTGTCGAAACGTTTAGCAATCGTAGTGGATAACACGCGCCGATTGGCCAGTTCAAAGCCGCTTAATCCGCCTCTGGAAGGCAATGACGAAATAGCAGAATTGGACAAAGTTTTTGCGAGTATGGCCTCAGCCATGAGTGTCTCGCAACTGAAGGAACGTGCGCTCCTGAAAAATGCAGTCGACGTGATCTGCTCCATAGATGGTGGCGGCACCATATCTGAGGTCAGTCCCGCATGTGGCAAAGTCTGGGGCTATTCGGAGGATGAGTTATTCGCACGTCGGCTTTTAAGCATCGTGGCGGAAGAGGATATAGAGTTCACGAAGAATCAGATTGAAACTCTAAAGAATGACGAGAATACTCACACTTTTGAGAATCGCATAAAAAGGAAAGATGGATCATTAGTAGACATGCTCTGGTCAATAAGTTGGGTTGACAGTGAAAAGTCTTATTTTTGTGTTGCCCACGACAATACAGATCGCAAGAACGCAGAGCGGATGAAGCGTGATTTTGTCTCGATGCTCAGTCATGATCTGCGCTCACCACTCAATTCAATCCAAGCTTTCTTCTGGATGGTTCGCGAGAAAGTCTACGGAGAGTTGAGCGAAAAAGGAATGCAAAAGGCTAAAGGGCTTGAGAGTACCACCACCTGGCTTATCGAGATGATAAGTGATTTGCTGGATATCGACAGATTCGAAGCTGGATTGTTCAATCTTGAAATTAGTGATGTTTCGCTCAAATCGCTGGTCGAAAAAGCCAACGATGCACTTGGCGCTCTGGCTGACAACGACAATATCAAGGTCATTTTGCCGACCAATGACATAATTGTAAATATCGATGGTGACCTATTTATGCGTGTCATCACCAATTTGTTGTCCAATGCAATCAAGTTTTCTCCACCTAATTCTCAAGTTGAGGTCGTCATCGAGAATCGTCACAATCTGGTGGAACTAAGAATTATTGATCACGGCAGCGGCATATCAGAAGAAGATCAAAAAACGGTGTTCGACCGATTTAAGCAAGTGAAAGGAACCGGAATAAAAAATAAGCGTGGTTCCGGTCTTGGATTGGCTGTGTCGAAGGCGATTGTCGATCAGCACAGAGGAACAATCGGTGTCACGAGCGTGCCTGGCGAAGGTAGTACTTTCTGGGTGCGCCTACCAGCCTCGTAGCATCTGAATATTCCAAAATGCCTCACCTGTGGCTTTCTTGAGACCGTGATTTTGAGTCACGGGTTCGCCACTATTTGAAATTACATTGGATTCGTGAGGCAAGCACAAGCGCCCACGGTTCTCGTTCCCTGGGAGGAATACTCGATGCAACAAGTCGAAGCGCAGTTTGAAAGTCCAAAGGCAGAAGCGGCTACAAAAGATAGTTCTAGCCGTTTGATGGATGAGGTAATTCAAAGTGCTGCGCTTACGACTGACAAGAACCAATCGAATGGTCAGGTCACAAAATTCAGCATGCAAGATATTTTTGATCGCATGCTCCAAATTGAAATTTATCCCGGTAGCAATCCGTTTCGTTTGATGAGTGGTTATGGTGAGAAAACTTCAACTGTTGCTCAACCCGTAACCGAAACAAATAAAACACAATCGCCAATTGCAGAGACCTGGAAACTTGATCCTTTCTCTGACATCTTGACCGATATTGGACAGATGCGTAATGCCTCTTCATTTGTAAAAAACAATATGAATAAACTTGATACATCGAAAGATGGTGCCATCAGCAAGAGCGAGTTGGAAACAGCTTTAAAATCAGAGACTAATGAAAGAGCAAAAGTTCAGATTGAGAACATCTTGAATAATTATAAGACTTTGAAAGATGCTGATTCGTTTGATTTGAGCGACGGAATCACTGCGCGTGATGGAGTTAGATCTAGAGTTAGCGCTGAACTGAAAGAAGATACCAGACTGCTTGGCACTACATTACTGGAAGGGAAAACTCCGTTGTTTCTGGCACTCGATATTGCATCTAATGGTGATGTTGACGGTGTTATAAGTCAAATGGATTTAGTAAATTTCTTGACTAAGTGCCAAAGACTAGAAAAAGAAGGCAGAAATAACGATGGAATTCACCTGCCTGAGAATGCAAAGCTTGTTACAAAAATGCTTCAAGATTGGAGCAAATCTGATTCGCCAACTGGCCAATTAGTTGAAAGAAGTGCTTTTGATATTCTTACCAGCAATTTAGGGACTATCACTGTCGAATCGATGGCAAAAGGTTTACATGAAAAGCCATTGACCACAAAGGGTGGGTATTCTCAACTGAAAGAACTCAATAATCGCATGAGCTGGGGCGATGACAAAATGTAATTGAGTCAGTCCCTAATTGGCTGCCTGACCTCAGAGACTGATTTAAGAGGAGAAAGCGCGGGCGGCACCAGAAATGGTGTCGCTCTACGCTTGTGAATGCTCGCCTTCCAACTTATATCCGAATCCGTAGATGTTCTTGATGAGCGAATCTTCTCGCCCTTCATCAATACGTCTTCGCAGTCGTTTGATAGTTGTTCTGACTGCCTCTGGTCCTGCCGACGCTTCAGATTTCCAGACTTGATGCAGCAGGGCATCGCTGTTGAATACTTGATTTGGATGACGCATAAGGAATTCCAGAAGTGCGAATTCAATTGGCCACAGTTCGATCTCTTTCCCATTGCGGGTAATCTGGCGCGCTGATATATCGAGCACCAGGTCGGCGACGGTCACTGTCAC
>JACMKL010000178.1 GCA_014380105.1 Candidatus Melainabacteria bacterium | reverse complement strand
TGGGCTAAGCAGCTTAAGTTTCTGACCGACCAGGGTATTGCCGGCATATGGAATGATATGAACGAACCGGCATTTTTCGACATTTCAAAACTATTGCCCGATGATATGCAGGAATTACCGCCTCAAAAAGAGCAGCTCTTCCTTCACGACACCGCGGGTGGTGCCGAGCCGCATTTCGAAGTAAGAAATCTCTACGGCTTTCTCATGTGCCAGGCGACTCATGACGGAATGCTTGAAGCGCGCCCGAACGAAAGACCCTTCGTTTTGACCCGGGCCGGCAGCACCGGTATTCAACGATACGCAGCGGTCTGGCTAGGAGACAATACCTCTTGGTACGGACACTTACGCAAGAGCATTCCGATGCTCTTGAATATGGGTCTGTCGGGAATTCCTTTTGTCGGCGTCGACATTGGTGGTTTTTGGCAAGATGCCTCACCTGAGCTGGTTGTACGCTGGTACGAACTGGGAATATTCTATCCGTTCTTCAGAAATCATTGCGCGCTTTCATATCGCGGGCAGGAAGCATATGCGTATGCGCCGGAAGTAGAAGGGATGGTCCGCAATCTGATTGAAACACGATACATTCTATTGCCGTACATACGCAACCTATTTTGGGAGTATACTCGCACGGGCGCGCCATTGATGCGCCCAATGCTGTGGCATTACCCGTCAGACCCGATCGCCTGCGACATCGACGATCAGTTCATGTTTGGTGAAGACATCCTTGTTGCTCCGGTGATGGAACGTAATCGCGAATATCGCACAGTCTATTTGCCCGAAGGCAATTGGTATCATTTTCAGACAAATGAAGTATTTGAAGGTAAGCGAGCCCACGTCATAAAGATGCCGCTCGGTAGTGTTCCTGCTTTTGTTCGTGAAGGCGCAATTCTTCCACTGAGCGAAATAATGCAACACACTAATGAATACGCGGAAAAAACAATAACATTCAAAATTTACGGAAAAATTGCCGCAGGACAATTAGTCGAAGATGATGGCATTACTTTTGACTACGAGAATGGTGGATATAACCAATACGAGCTGAGTTACGGCGATCAAAAGTTTGCGGCTACTATTCGAAAGAATGGCTATCCATTGCGTCAAAAATACAAATATCAGATTGCCGGAAAAGAAGAACAAAGAGATTTCACACTGCCGCAATAGTAAAAATCAAAGAATGAGTTCTAGGAACATCGAGCAGATGTCACCTAGTCAAAAGGAGTTCAGATGGATTTAGGTCTAGTCGGAAAGAATGCAATCGTAACCGGTGCAAGCTATGGAATTGGCTACGCTTGCGCGAAAACACTTGCTGAGGAGGGTGTCAATGTAGCAATTTGCTCTAGGAATGCCGACAAAATTAGGTCATCTGCTGAAAGAATTGCTTCCATGAGTGGTGGCAAGGTCGTTGGCTTTGCTGCTGATCTCACCAATGAAAACGACTTGATGCGCCTCGTGCAAGAATCAAAGGGGTCCTTGGGCAACATAGACATATTGGTAGTAAGCACCGGGCATCCTCCAACTTACGCTTTTTCTATCGCTACGGACGAACATTGGAAGCATGGCACTGACCTGGTCTTGAGACCGGCGATCCTGCTCACTAGGCTTGTTTTAAGTGAAATGTGTGCAAGAAAATTTGGGCGAATTATCTTCATTGGTTCCATTTTTGGGCTTGAACCAGAAATGACTTCCGTAGTTCAGAGCACATTGCGTACAGGGCTCAACGCTATGGCCAAGTGTATTGCAACAGAGGTGGCTGCCGATGGGGTAACAGTGAACGTTATTTGTCCGGGCTATTTTGATACTCCGCTTGTTCGAGAATTGGCACAACAATATGCGACTTCACAAAATGTCTCTGTGGAAAAAGTGCTTAATGACTGGGCGGAGTATGCGCCTGTAAAGCGTTTTGGCAAGCCGGACGACTTGGGTGCCATGGTGGCATTTTTGGCATCGACAAAAGCCGAGTTCATAACAGGTACAACCGTAACCATGGACGGTGGCGCGGTTCGTCGTTACTAAACACTGACAATGTTTATATGAAGCAAGATTGGGAATTCACTGAACGTTGAGAACTTCCTGATTTGGATATGTATTCAAATTTCACAGTCGTGCTCGGTGCATAAATAGCAGCCTGTAAACGTTCTACCAAATCTGGAAGTAAATTAGAATTGAGCTGCGCGCTAGGGTTTTTGCCTGGACAGATTGCTTCATCCTTCTTGAAAATTTGTTCCCACCAATTTTCTTGGTGACTATCGGCTTTGATCGTCAAATCTGACTCAATCAATGTGGAAATTCTATCCATAGTTTTCATCCCGTACTATTTGAATAGCGGCATTCTATAAAGTAACCAATGTAAATCTAGATAGAGCCGAGCTTGAACTTCTGATTTTTAGTCACATTGTTCCAACTGTTTGGCAAATTCCGGTCGGTGATATTATGCCTGCCGTTTAAACTAGCTGGCTGATATCCATTTAGAATCATTACTCGATTGAGTTCTCGATAGACATCATCAGAGCGAATATTAAGCTTTTGCTGACTGTCGGCAATGCTCTCTCTCTTTTCTAAAAGTGAGTTTTGGGCAATGTCGAAAAGAGTTGTTTCAAGTTTGGCAGACTTGAAAGATCCCTTCGAATTTTTATCGTCAATAATTTCTAGCGACGGTAAATGTTCACTTTCCTTTGATTTCGGATCGCGGTCGGGCTTTCCACTAGGGTCTTGCTGGTTGGTATCGCCGGGCATGCCACCATGGTTGTGCTGATTTCCATCGCCGGGCTTGCCACCATTCGGCCCCTGACCCAGTCCGACTTCTTTGAGCCCTTCGATTTTAGCTGGAGTGCCCTTAAATGCACCAATTGTGTATGGATAATCCAGCGAGACACAATACGCCCACTCTTTTTTGACAGTACCGTCATCTTGCTTGACGTCAACAACTCGCCCGTGAAACTCATCTAATTCTTTAGTTGAATACAGCTGACCATCCGACTTGCGCGCAGCAACGATTTTAAAGCCGTCAATGGCTGTTCCAACAGGCTCTCTTGAGTCTTGCTTCTCGTAGAGAATCGGAGGAATGTTGTGAACGTGATAGTGCTGAGACTCTGAGGGATGCCCGTTGTTTTTATCCTGTAACTCTCTCTTGACGGCATCATTGCCTTGTCCATCATTCGGACCATAACTAAGAGAACCGTTTTTCAATATTGCTATTGCGCCAAGTCCAATAGGGCTAGGGTTTTCAGCCGGCGTAGGGTACCTCGGGACTGTGACGCTGAAGTCGTTAGGCTCAACTCTATTGGGATTTCTATCGATTGAATAGTATTTTCTATCAAGCGGGAATTTGCCAATCTCGGTCGATGGCAAAGTATTTCCTGTAATCGTCACGGTATCGTCTTTTAGATTTACATAACGATGATACTTACTGTTTTTTAGTTGAATGTTTCCTTCAACAGCAATTTTTTTTGTTAGGTCGTAAGTTCCGTCAAGGGTGCCATCTTTGTTGCGATTTAGCCAAGGACCTTCACCGGTTGCTCCCGTCTGACCCTTCATCATACGATCGTATGTTTCTTTGGAAACAAAAACTTTTCCGACCTTAGGACCAGTAGTTTCAAGCTGTCGATCACCGTCAGGCAGTCGATGAATGTTCACAGATTCTTTGCTCTTTGGGACTTCAGGCGACGTTGGTCTTTCTGTTAGCGAATTTGATTCTGTAGCCTTTTGCTGATCTTGTGCACCATTGACTGCAGTTGCCTTTGGGATCATCTGCTCCGTTGGTTTGCGATCGGCTTCAGAAGTTTTTTCGGTATCAGAATGATCAGCATGCGCTACCGTAATTTGACGATTAAAGATGCTTCTCGTTTTGGAATCAGCCATATCGACTTGAAAATTAGGCTGAGTGCCGGCGTTTGCATCCGATCGCGTTTGATCTGTATTATTTCCTCTATCAAGCACCATTGATTAACTCCAAGAAAAGTCCTTGTGACAGCAAGCAACCTGACATCAGTCTTGCGATAAAAGTGTATGAGCATTTGCACACTCCAACCAATCGGAGAAAACTTTCACGAGTGCTCTCCAGTTGGTTGGAGCGATATTTGTTGACGCTGTTCTTCTAGTGGACCGTGAGTTTTCCTAAACTTCCGGGCCGCGACCGTGACCGCTTTGTGGAGATGTTCCGTCGAGCATCCTACCTATACGTTCATACTCTTCACTCACTGGATAGTTGCGATCGCTTCGATTAACTTTTGAAAGAACGGTTACGCATCCCGGAAATTTTCCAACTGCACAAATGATTGCATTGGTTTTGCAATAAACGCATATCAGTTTTTATTTCAAATATGGAACACAGACTTACGACAAAAGGCTCTTTTGCAAGAATTTTGGCTGACTTTTTCACAAGAGTAGTAAACTAGTCTACTTGCGGTGTTGAATAAAAAAAACTATAGACCTTTTTTTGCGGAAAGCGCTCTTCAGGAGAATGCCACACTACCGTGAGGAAAACACAGCAGTTAGGCATTCTCTGAAGAGTGCTTTTAGAGGTGGAACCTCCCTACGGTACGTGCTGCAGTCTCCATGACTGTGCCGTTCCGCATTTGACGCTTACGCGCCGGATCTTCAATCTCCCGCACATCCGTGCACATCGCGGCCATCTTCCCCAGGGGAGGGCAAGGCGGTGGTGCGCTACGAAAATTGGAAGTAGAAGAAGATGTGGTGCTTTGAACAGCACCGGTTAAACACGCTTTTGCGTGCTCTAGAGTATCGCCTTCGATCGGCTGATACTCAAATGATGCTTGCAGCATTGCCGCTACAGCATCAGTGATTTGAGAATTACCCATGTTAACCTCCTTGGTTTTGGGGTAAGGGTTTGATTTAGGGTTTCCCCTCTCTGCGTGCGCATCTCAGCGCACCGGCGCACACTCACGTAAGCCAAGGCTCACGCTATGCCTCCTCCAGAGTCTTGCTCCGGATTCAGGGGTTTGAATAGTCTCTTTGGAAGGAGGCTGCCACAAGAAAATGCGATGCGGCAGCCTGCACAAATGTAAGCTCATTGGAGCGCTTACGGCTTCAGATAGAAACCTGCACGGGTTGGAGCAAACCACCACCAGGTCCATCATCATCATTTTTCCCTTTTGCTAGACGCACTATGAACCTTACGAACGCACTACCAAACAGGCAATAACCCGTCACTAACGCGATCAACAGAGAAATACTGGACAAGTTCAGCCCAAACAAAATTGAATTCAGGAAAGACATAACTATTGCCTCCAAATTAGAAAAGCAGAAAGCTGCCACCACATGCGATTCAGCAGCTCGTGAACGTATAAAAATGACAATCAGCAATTTACTTGATGTTCGCCCTAGTATTCTTGCCAATGTGCAACTTTCCCAGCGACGAGAAGTCCGGCATCTGCGAAAACTGTTGGTTCCTCCAGAAGTTGCTCATACTGAGCACTCAGCGAGCGAAGTATATGAGAGTTTCTCGGTTAAGAGCTTACGCAAAGTTTCCGAATAAACTGTCTGAGGAATTCGGATGCGCTCAATTTCAAAAGTCAAAGTAGACATAATTTTCTTACCCGAATGAAGGACTTCTATCGAATGTGCAAAATCAAGAATGAAAATTTCTCAGAATTCATAGCCGGTCAAAAATGGAGCACCGTTTGTGCTGAAATATTGGTGCTGAAGTTGAGACGGTTTAGTTTTCTGGTGATTTTTTAGATTCTTGTAGTTGAGATTTTGATAGAGATATTTCAGGCATATCAAATCAATTCAGATAAGCACAAGCGAATTT
>JACMKL010000177.1 GCA_014380105.1 Candidatus Melainabacteria bacterium | reverse complement strand
CTGATTTCGGCGAATGGGGGTTTGACGATAGGCGAGCCGGACTGGAAGGTCTGCAAAAGATGACCCCTTCCGAGCAAGAGCGTTATCGCACGGACGAAGATTTTAAAAAGGCCATTGATACCAGGGTAGAAGATATATTCCTTCCAGGCAGCCAGCGCGATGCTGCCAATCTGATTCTCGAGCGCATTAAAAACAATCAAAAGACAGGGGATGTGGTCGTTGATCTGTCCACCTATGCACAAGATTTTGATGCTAACGAGGGTGAAGTTGTACGCACCGTTCAGGAAGCGTTTCGCAAAGATCCTGGGCTGCACGAAAGAATTTTGAATCCAAAAACTGAAGAAGAAAAAATTTACTCCGAGAAATTCAAACAACTCCTTCCAGCTGCGCTCGGCAACGGTATTTTTGACAATGATGCCGACTATTACGGTAAGGAATTGCTTGAAAAAGGCGAGATTTCAATTGAAAAACGCATGAATTTGAGCAGTGGTTATTTCGATGACGACGAAAAAAGCGCTTACAAAGATTTTCTTTATGCGAATCCCGAAGAGACCAAGCGCCTCTTAAACGACCCTGAATATCAGAGAAAAGTACTCTTTTATATGAGTAAAGAAGAGCGCGAGCTGGCTATCAACAATTTGAAAGAACGCGACAGGCTAATTGAAGAGCGCAAAAAGATAGAGCAAAAAGGCTCTTTAGTCGACCAAGATATTAAGCTGAGCGCTGAAGAAAAAGAACAAGCGAAGACTGCAATTAAAGAGCAGCTCAATAAGAGTGATGAACACATCGATAAGTTTTACGGCGGCGAGATGCGCCCGGAAGACGCACTTCGCTGCGCCGTACTCGGCTTTGGCGCTGACGAAGTTTCTATGAAAAGAGTCTTGAATAATATTCCACCTGGACAAATCGACGCGGTCAAAAACGCCTATGTCCAGAAGTATGGCGTGACTCTATCAAGTGATATTTCCTATGAATACAGCGATCTAGACTCGACCTCGGCTCTCAGGCTGATGAAATCGAGTGCAAACAGCCAGGAAGAAGATTTAGCTGAAGGCCTTGATCAATACTCAAAGTCCCGAGGCTTCGGAGCAAATTTTGTACGCTCGTCATGGGACGGCACAGCCGACCAAACCGATAAGAGCATTCATGATTTGGTAGCAAAAATCTCAAAGGCAAACGGAGACTTCAATGAGCTCACGGTCGAAGAGCGCCGCGCAGGTTTAGAGCGGCTGCACGAGCGCGTAGGCGACCTGGTCAATTCCAAAGAAGCACTAGGCAACGTCGTTGCCGATGTTGCCATTACAGCTGTAGCAATTGGTGGATGCGTAGTAGGCAATCCTGAGACATTAGGACTTCTAGCTTTTACTACTTTTGCTACAACATTAGGGTTGACTGGTGCAGCGATAAAGGTCTCAATCAAGTCTGCGGTAATGGGAAACAATTACACAACCACCATGGCTTATGCTGACCTTGCCTCCGGTTTTGTTGATGCCGGTCTCAATGTACTTGGTCCGGCGCAAGTCGGTAAACTGTTTCAAATCGGTCGTAAAACATCCGAAAGAACCGCTACTACTCTTGCGCAAAAATTGCTCGAGCGCAATCTTTTAAAAACTGTCACAGGTGAAGGTGCTGAAGTCTTAACCGAGACAACCATTTTAAGAGCCCCGACGAGAATTTTGACTGCGACTGATAATTTAGTGATGAACAGCATCGTATCTGGTGCCAAAAAGTTTGACGATAACGCCGTCAATGCGGCAGCCAGAAGAATGGTCGATCCAGAAATAGGTGAGGTGGCATACAGAAAAGCCATCTCGGAAAATCTCAGCAACAAGGCAGCCAATCAATTACGCGAAAAAGCGATAGTTGATGCTTCCCAACCAATTTCTATTGTACTTAGAGAATCCCTGCAAGAAAATGTCGCACTTTCCACAAACGCATTGATGCGCTATTCAACAGCTGCTGCTTTCAATAGCATCGGCGGTGCCCTTGGTGGAGGTGGCAGCGGGCTTGTCTACAGCTCCAGTCAATTCGATATGACACGATCTCTTTCAGAAAACATCGAAAATATTGGTAAAGCGACGCTGATGTCGGCAATTATTGGTGGCGGCGCCGGAGGTGGCTTGTCGACTATCTTTAAAGGTGCAGGTGATTTGTATTCTTTTTCAAAAACCCCAAGAAATACCTTCGGAGAGGATCTTACTGAGGACCTAACTGAGGATTCTACCGGTCTATCAAGCAGAGTTTCGAACGAAACGAATTCTCTCAAAATAGAGGACGCAAACCCTAATACAAGTCGACCCGAAAACGTGTCGGCAAACCCGATCAACGCTAATGCAAGTTTTGATCAAGCCGATACTGCGGAGTGGGATTTTGACACACTTCCTTCTGATCCAAACGCGAATATCTATAGGACTTCGCTTCCGGAGGTTACTTCAACGAGCTTTCTCAACGAAAACGACCTGGTCAGACCGTTAAATTACGTTGAGCAGTTGGAATGGATGAAACTCAGCTTGAGAAGAAAAAACAATGAACAGTTGCAAATCGTTGATGAAGCCAGGTGGATACAGCTAAACAAACGAATCTCAGAAAAGGATGAATTGGCGCTTCAAAATGCAAAAAATTTGAAGACCGGGCCTGGCGAATATAATCTGGAATATAAAGTGCCTGTGGCCGACAATGATATTGAACTCAGGTTCGACAGAGGAAACGAGCAATTTGAATTTCCAAATGAAGCGGGACTGAAAAAACTTCCCAAGTTAAGTGCGCAAGAACGTCTTATATCTGGTACGGAAACAGAATTGAGATGGCTCCCTTCGAGAAAATATAAAGCAGCAGGTTTATTTGAAATTGTTGTTCCTGAAAAGCATGCAATTATGCTGGATAAGTTGCGTAAGCTAAGGATATATGTGGAAGAAAATCCTGAAGAAGGGAACCGCTTGATGCACTTCTTTAAAAACAAAAATGCCCTTCTGCCTGAGGAGATTTTGCACTCAAGCCGACTTCTTCCCAACGCTAACCGTGTTACAAGAATTGAGCTTTCCGGTGAAAATAGTCCGACCTGGAAGAGAGCAGCCGCAGACGCTCACACTGAGAAAGGTGTGCTGCGTATTTTCGCGCCAACTACAGCCAAAGATCTCGATGAATATCTTATGCACGAATGGGCCCACCTGACAGAACTCAACAAAGACGTGTT
>JACMKL010000176.1 GCA_014380105.1 Candidatus Melainabacteria bacterium | reverse complement strand
GTATCAGTGGTTGGAAAGAAATTGAACTTGAAGTGGTGCGAGACCGTAAGGACAATTTTATTGTCGTTTGCGGTATCGAAAATCTTGATCCGATGGGAATTCACACTGGCGATTCCATCACTGTTGCACCCATTCAAACTCTGACTGATCGAGAATATCAAAGACTGCGTAATGCCGCAGCAAAAATCATCCGCGCCATTGGCATAGATTGCGGTGGCTCTAATATTCAGTTTGCAGTCGATCCGATCAGCGGCAATTATTCTGTAATTGAAATGAATCCACGTGTTTCACGCTCGTCAGCACTTGCTAGTAAGGCGACCGGTTATCCAATTGCCAAAGTGGCGGCAAAACTGGCTGTTGGTTTAACTCTCGATGAAATCAAAAATGATGTCGCCGGAATTTCAGCTTGTTTCGAGCCATCTATCGATTATGTTGTAACAAAAATTCCGCGTTTTAACTTTGACAAATTCTATGGTGCAAAGGATCATCTCGGCACCGAAATGCGCTCAGTGGGCGAAGCGATGGCCATCGGCGCCACTTTTGGCGAGTCGATGCAAAAGGCCTTGCGCAGTCTTGAGCTTAATTTGGATGGCTTCACTGAAATTCCAAATCGTCGCACTAATGATGAAGCGCTCTTGCGCCTGAGGCTCCAAACCGCGTCGCGATATCGGCTCAATGACGTCGCCGTAGCCTTCGCCAACGGTTGGACAATTGAAAATGTTCATGATGTAAGCAAAATTGATTTGTGGTTTTTGGATAATTTGAAGGTTCTTTTTGACGCTCAGATTAGCGCTCGCAAAGCAGTTACCGAGATTGTCGACGCTTGCCAGAGTGCAGACACAGCGCCTACCAAAACGACCATTGAAAGCGCTCTGGGAGAAGGTCTGCTGCTCGAATTGAAGCGAGAATACTTTAGTGATCGGCAGATTGCATCGTTTGTAAATGATGCCATCGGCACACTGATTTTCACCGATACTGATGTTTATTCACTTCGTCAGAAGCTAGACATCAAGCCAGTTTACAGATCGATTGATACATGTGCTGGTGAGTTTCCCACTCAGACCAATTATCTGTATTCCACATTCTCATCCAGTCAGTCCGAGTATATTCCGCTCAAGAGTAATAAAGTTGTAATTTTGGGCAGCGGTCCGAACCGCATTGGGCAAGCCATCGAGTTTGATTATTGCTGCGTTCAAGCTAGTCTGGCATTGAAGGAGCAAGGCATCCGCTCCATGATTGTGAATTGCAATCCGGAAACTGTCTCAACGGATTTTGATATTTCAGAAGTTCTTTTCTTTGAGCCTCTAACGCTTGAAGATGTGAGCAACATCCTGGAATTGGAACGGCCCGATGGCGTGATCGTTCAATTTGGTGGTCAGACTCCCTTAATTCTTGCTGAGAAGCTTGAGAAGCGCGGCTTCAAAATTCTTGGCACATCGGTAGACTCAACTCGACTCGCCGAAGATCGCGCCTGCTTTAGAACAGTTCTTGCTGGGCTTGGAATAAAACAACCGGAAGGCGCTATTGCAAATTCGCCTGAAGAAGCCTTGAGAGCGGCTCGCTTGCTCGGGTTTCCAGTATTATTGCGTCCCAGTTTTGTACTTGGTGGCAAAGCCATGCATATCGCTCGGTCTCCAGAGCACTTAAATGAATTGATTGATTCGATTTTTGCTGCCTCTCCGGGTGAGCCACTCCTGATCGATCGTTTCCTCCAAAACGCCGTTGAAATTGATGTTGACGCGCTCTCTGATGGTGCAACAACAATCGTTGCCGGCATCATGGAACACATTGAAGAAGCCGGTGTTCACTCTGGGGATAGTTCTTGTGTGTTGCCTCCAATTAGTTTGTCTGCCGAATTGCGTTCACGCATAACAGCTGCTACCGAAGTAATTGCCGAGAAACTCAACGTCAAAGGCTTGATGAATGTTCAGTATGCAGTTAAAGACCAGGAATTATACGTAATTGAAGTCAACCCGCGCGCATCACGGACTGTGCCTTTCGTTTCAAAGGCAACCGGAATAGCCTGGGCGAAATTGGCAACTAGAGTGATTATGGGTGAGAAAGTTTGTGATTTAATCGCCGAAATTGATCCTATTAACGATGGTTATTGCGTCAAATCTGTTGTAATTCCATTCGAAAGATTCGTTGATGCCCAGGTTTGCCTCGGTCCTGAGATGCGCTCTACAGGCGAAGTTATGGGTCAGGGACAGACATTTGGTGAAGCATTTGCGCGCGCTCAAAAGGCGGCGGGAAAAAAACTACCCGAAGGTGGCAGAGTTTTGATTTCTGCACCGGCGCATCTAACAGTAGAGGCGGTCAGAGTGTGGGAAACATTTAGAACGCTCGGGCAGGATGTTGTTGTAACTGTTGCAGTTGCCGAAGCAGTTGAACCAGGGTCAATCGATGCTGAAATTATCGAACTGTCTTCCTGGCGCACGAAAGATATCGGAGACTGGCTTAAGCAGTCGAATGTAGAGCGCGTAATTAGTCTCTCCTCTTTTGATCGTCTCGACGAAACTGAGGCGAAAGTGCGCCGCGCCGCTATCAGTCAGGGCATTCCGCTCAGTCTGACTTTTAGAGATGCACTTGCTGCCTGCGCTGGTATCGAGTCTACAGCCAAGGCGACGAGCCCAATTAAGGCGATTCAGGAAAGAAGGACGCAAATTCCTGTAAGTGAAAATGTGCCGAAAGAAGTTCAAGAAGTTGAGAGTTATATGGTGAAGAGCTTACTTGGCATTGATTGCTGATTCGATTCGCTCTGCTAGAGGCGGGTGAGAATACAGCCAGATTTTTATCAGCTCTGGTGGATTGGGCTCGGATAGGTCTTCTTTAGCGAAAAAGGCAAATGCTTTAGCGCAGCTTACTCTGTCAATTTGGGAATGAATAGCAAACATGTCGGCATCATGTTCTATCTGCCGACAAATTGTGTTTATAACCGGTGCTTCCCAGAATCCCAGGCAGGCAGTGCACAGAGTAATTACCGGAATTGCTGCCAGGTCGTTGACCGATTGAATTCGCCAGACTTTTGGACAATGCTTGAAAAAGCGTGGTGTGACTAAGTAGTTGAGTGGAATTGTGAGCAGCCCGGCTGCAATCGCTAAAAGGCATCCGTAGAGGACATGATTGTATTTGTAGTGTCCAATTTCATGCGCGACGATGCACAACACTTGTTCTGGTGGCATCTTTGAAATTGTTGTGTCCCAAATCACAATCCTCGCCGTGGGGCCAATGCCCGTCACATATGCGTTGACCATGTTTGTCCGTTTGTGTTGATCTGAAATAAAAATCGGAGCATCAGCAAATCCAGATTTTTCGGCAAGCACTTTTATGTCACGTTGTAGTTTTGATGGCGCCATAGTTTCGAAGTTGTTGAAGATTGGCTCGAACACTACGGGTTCAATGTAGGTCATGAAAAGAGTAAGCGGAACTGAAGCTAGGAAAAGAATAATTGGCCAGCGTTTGGGAAACTTGCTCAGAAGAAGAAAAAATAGAAACCAGCCTAAAGATTCTAAAACAAAACCGACTGCAAAGCCTTTACCCTGGTCTAGAAGCCATTCTTGAATAGGTTGCGCACTTAAGCCAAAGTGGTGTGGCACCCAGTAACTCGTCAAATATCTGAGCGGGCTTTCGATGGCAATTTGCGCGGTTGAAAAAATGAGCGTGAATAGCGCTACTTGTACGACAAGTTTTGAAGAGCGCGTCTGAACGAAATCGCGCAATTTCGCGGCCCATCCAAACTGGATGAAGATAGCGAAAAATACAATATTGAAAATTGTCCATGCAAACCAGGACGTAACTTTCAATCGCGCATGTTGCATCATGGTGT
>JACMKL010000175.1 GCA_014380105.1 Candidatus Melainabacteria bacterium | reverse complement strand
ATGCAGTTCAACGGGATCAGGCATGTCCGGCAAGTCCGCATCACAATGCAATTGATAGGCGATGCCTGTGCGTTGACTCATACGCTCCAACAAATCCTGCAAGCACATCTTCAGCCCCCAGTCTTTCAAATGACGGGGAGCAAAGTCGCTGCATATGTCACGGATTTGACGCACAACATGATCGACCATTTCTATGATCTGTTCTTCCGACATTTTCTTATCGCCCGACAAATAGCGTTTAAGCATCATCAAATCTGCGATCACTGTATCGTGTAAGTCGCGCGCCAGGCGCGTCTTCATCTCTTCTTGCTGACTGACCATTTTGTAAGCCAGATTTTGTTTTTCAAGCAACAAATCCTGAACGGCGCGAAGCAGGTCTTTCTCGTCATAAAGACCAAAGACTTTTAACAACTCAGGAATTTCAGTTGGCTGTGAGCTTGGCGGCAAGTCATGCGGCTCAATTACACTTAAATCTTGCGTATTAGTTAATTGATTATGTTGGAGGTCCTGCAGGATTGCAGCAGCTTCAAAAGGGCTTAATGACTGGGAATTGATCATGCCCTGCAAACTTAGCGCGCGCTCCAAGGTAGATTCTGAAATTAAATTGAGCTGTAGAAGAACTTGGCCTATCGGCTTGTTGTCCATCATGCCTTTTTCAACAGCAGACAGAAGGTCAATTTCGGAGACAAGTCCAGCGACAATCAGAAGCTCGCCAAGGCGAACAGATTTCCGCTGTTTCTCCTGAAAATAACCTTCATCCTCTAATGCTTCTTCAATCGACTTCCGCGTGCAAAGTGCTGTTCGCAATGCATCGACTGCACGGGCTTGCGTAATTTTGCCCACGCGTACCAAAACCTGACACGTCAGTGCGGCATAGGCAACGGACTCAGGAATGACTTTGCGCAGAACGAGCACGCGACCCAACGGGAGACCCGAAGCATAACTGGCTTCTACTGCCGTTTGTAGACCAGTCTCCGAAACCGCACCAGCCTTAAACAACAATTGCCCGAGCCGATTAGTGACTTGATAATATTCCGAGCGCCAGCCCAAAGTACCCAGCGCATCTTCAAAGCCAAGTCCTCTTTCCAAAACCACTTTCAGCGCAAGCGCCGCGACCTCCAGTGGGAGCAAGTCCTCACTGACCAGTGATTGCGCAAGCAAGGCAGCCCGCGACAGGTGAGGGGTCAGAACGCCTGTATCAACAAGGATGCTGCCAATTGGAGCGCCAGTTTTTATAGAGATTGCATTGGCTTGCGATAGCTGTTGGTCCGTCACTAATCCAACCTTTCGTAAAAGGTCGCCTACAGTTACCGACGCGCCAACTCTGTTCATAGCCTCTCGCTTAGCTATAAACTAATTTCCCAGCTCTCGGCTTCCATAACCATTTTGGACTGCCCAGGCAATCAGTTGTTCACGATTTTCCAAATTAAGCTTTAGCTGAAGGACCTCACACTGCTTGCGAGCAGTTGCTGCGGAGGTCAACCTTTCGTCTGCAATTTCCTGATATTTCATTCCGCGCCCGAGCATATGTAAGACTTCCTGCTCTGAGGGAGTGAGCTTCTTATGGTCGAAAGTAAGAGCTTGCGAGACGATATTTTTTTCGCCTCTCACAACTCTGCGCACTGTGTCGGCAACTGTGCTCAAACGCTCGGACTTAAGTAAATATGCCGCCACGCCCTGAGCCAGTACAGCCTCGATAAAAGCAATCCGGCTTTCCGCAGAGAAAATGACGACTTTGGTGTCCGGCACTCGCACAAATTCATCGACCATTTCTTTCGGACCAAGACTGCCCGGCAGATGAAGGTCCAGGACGATAACATTTGGCCTGACCTGATCCGCAAGCTTCAGGGCGTCGTCACTATTTTCCGACATGCCAACAATCTCGAACCCTTCTTCGCGCCCAAGCGCGCCGCTCAGACCCTCAAGCGTAGCCTGGTGGTCTTCGACCACCATAATTCTGATCTTTTCGGTCATTTGGGGGAGTGTCCGGGGAAGGTCCTACTCAAACGATGTTCCCATATATTCTAAAAATGATCGCGCCGCTGATTGCCGACCACGCCGAATAGGTTGTCTAACCGGCCCAGCAATTATCAATATGCCAGAGGGTCAGGAAGCACTGCACGGCAAGTCCTAACATAACCAGCAAATAGGCGAACAAACGACGCTTATCGTCGGAGAAATATTGTGCAGCACAGATAAACATTGGAAAAACAACGGTTAAATATCGCGTTGACGACATGAAATGATTTCCAACCACCGGTATAAATCCAACGAGTAATGAATAAACAAAAAACGTCTTATTCAATTTCCAAATTGGATAGAGTGCTGACAGGTAGACGCAAAATAGTACTCGATCAATCAGAGAGTGCGTCTGATTGTGCATGCCGGTGACAGATTGAAAGGCTGTCAAAAATGACAATGGCGACAGCAAGCGATTGATGCTTCCTTGAGAGACGAAGCGCTCTTGGGCGTGAAAATTGGCAAAGCAATCACCCGTAGTAAGCATCATGACGAAAAGCAAAAGGGCAAAGCCAAAAAATATCGAAAGCGTGGATGCTATACCAATTTTCCAATCTCTCTCGACTACAAGAGAGTTGTATAGAGCAGGAAAAATCAAGAGAACTCCGACTGTTCGGGTTACAGGTAGAAGTAGCCCTGAAAGGGCTAACAGTACCGGTTTCTTTTCCAATAATCCAATAAAAAATAGAACTGTCAGCAGGAAAAATAATGACTCTGAATACGGAAATTGAAAAAATAATGCACCTGGAAAGCTGAAAAGAAAAATTAGTGACCATCGCGCTGTAGTCAAACCATATAGACGTTCAGTAAACTTGAAATACAGCACTCCGGCGAGCAAGGACAGTGTGTTTGACACGATCAAACTGGCAATGTACGGATTCAAAAAGATTTTGGAAAAAAGATAGATTATGAATGGCCAAAACGGTAAAAACGCACAAGATTGAGTGTTCGGCTTGTAACCAAACTGACTCAAATACAAGTAATGCTGAGCATCCCAAGTCGACAAATGCATTTCTAAATTCACTTGAGGCACACTCGTCAGAGGCAAGTGAAAATTAGCTAGATAGTTTGAAGTATTGAAGAATTGCGGGCAAAAGTTCGAATACAAAATAACAAAGCCCAAAAACAGCACTTTGTAGATTATCAAAACGGTCACGGCCCAGGCTGTGCCACTTGAAAGCCGGTTAGTAGTAACTTCGTTAACCGAATTGATACCTTTTGAGATGATTGCAGGCTTTCCTATACTACATGTAATTCATGTCGCAGCAGACCCGTCGCAATAAAGTGACCTTGTAACAAAATCGCCCTCACCCTCGATTTGAAATTTCTGCAACATAGCTGGGAATTCACTTTAATCTCAAACAAATTGGCGATACATTAGACCGGTCGGATAGAAAACATTTCTACGCACTCTCTGGAGCCATTATGGACACCAAAAATAAAATCGCCCTGGTCACGGGTGCCAACAAAGGCATTGGCTTCGAAATAGCTCAGAAGTTAGGAGCCGCAGGCTGCACAGTTATAGTAGGTGCGCGTAGTGAGAAGCTCGGAGAAGAAGCATGCGCGAAGCTAAAGGCTTCAGGTGTCGAAGCTATTTATCTCAATCTTGATTTGCTCAAACCAGAAACAATTGAAAAAGCCGCGACAGCGGTGGAAGAGAAATACGGACGCCTCGATATCCTCGTCAACAACGCAGGCATTGTCGAGCGCGGCGACGGCAGTCCCATTAACACGTCCGTAGACGCAGTAGAAACTACCCTGCGCACAAATTTCATTGGACCGTTGCGTGTCACGCAAGCAATGGCACCACTCTTGAAAAAGTCCGCGGAAGGCTCAGTAGTTAATGTATCCAGCGCCCTCGGTTCATGCGAATTCAACGGTGATCGAAACTCACCATATGCAGACGCAAAATTTCTTGGTTATTCCGCCTCGAAGGCGGCACTAAATATGATGACGGTGCAACTCGCTTATGAGCTGCGAGACACCAATATCAAGGTAAATTCAGTATGTCCCGGATATTGTGCTACCGACATCAACGACAATAAAGGTCTACTTAGCGCGGAAGAGGGCGCAAGAGAACCCGCGCGCCTGGCACTTTTGGACAAAACCGGTCCAACTGGCGAATATCGAAACACAGAAGGCACCATCCCCTGGTAAGCGCGTTTATTATTTGGATTCCACGCGCTGATCTAGAGCCTCTTTAGCTTCTTTCTCGACTTCTTTTTTGGTCGCTGCTAAGTCTTTCTTTTCTTGCGATTCCTGGTCGCAATTCTCAGGATGCAGATAGTCGCATTCTTCACCGTTGTCTTTCTTGTCTGGCATGTTAGATCTCCTCATGTGAACATCCAGACAAAAGAAAATTTCGGAAGTTCCACTGAGTGAAGATAGAATGTTGGAACTTCACCCGATCTGACGAATGACAGAGCAAAACAACCAGAATCGACGCACAATTCGTCATGCAAAAATGGCGCTGATTGCTATTGCTTCGGTTGCAATTTCGCGACTTCTAACAGGTGGCATGAATGTTCCAGAATCAGCCATGGCAGTGGACGCCGGCTCTACGTTGCAAGGATTATTTGGGCTAAAAATACAACCATTACTGGTTGCACCGTCTGGCTTTGCATCAGATTTCTTGATGTTATTGATTGCTGCAATATTAAGCTATAGCGCCACCTTGTTCAGCTTTTCGCTCACCAGCTCAGTGCGTGTTGTTGTTTTATTTCAACTTTGTCTTCTTTCCTATGTGGGTGTCGCCGCACTGCATCTGTTGATGAATTTCGCAGCCAGGCCGGCAATGCTTTTAATTTCACTACTGATTGCTGCTGCATTTGGTATTCTTCTGCGCCGGATCGAAAATCGCCGCCGGCACTTCGAAGCGCAGGTGGTTGAACTAAAACTACGAGAGAAAGAACTTTCGGAATCGAGACTTACACTAGTAAAGCAAGACGAAACTGAGCGTCGCCTGCTGGCAGCCGATTTACACGACCAGGTTTTAAACGATTTGAAAGCACTCAAGAACAAACTTGACTCTTACGCTCAAACCCAGTCTCCATCAATATCTTCTGAAATTATTT
>JACMKL010000174.1 GCA_014380105.1 Candidatus Melainabacteria bacterium | reverse complement strand
GCTCGGCAATCTTAAAAAATGGGAGCAGGCTGTCACCCAGTTCGAGCGCGCGGTAGAGCTTGATCCGCGTTATTCGGAGGGGCATGCCGGGCTTTCGTTTGCTCTGGCGAATATGAAACGTTTAAAAGAATCGCTCGCCGAAGCCCGAATCGCGGTCTCGCTGGCGCCAAATGATCCGGATACTCACTCGAACCTGGCTTGGGTCTATTCCAAGAAGGGCGATTATCTTTCGGCAGTTACCGAGTACAGGCTGGCGCAGAAAATTGATCCCAAAGGCACCGACCGCCATCGTGCCCTTGGCATGGCGCTCAAGGACGCAGGCGACATTGACGGCGCGATTGCCGAATTGTTGACAGCTACTCAAAAAAATTCTAAGGACTACGAGGCGAGCCTGGCATTGCAATCTTTGATGCAGGTGCGAAGATAGTCAGTGGGCGCAGACATTGTGTGGTGGCTGCTTGACGGCCTCGTATGATGTATTCTTAGAGTCATGAAACCAATAATCGGCATCAATTTAGACATTACTCAGGGTCCGCCTCAAGAGGCGCGGGTGCAAGCTTTCTATTACGAAGCGGTGCAAAAAGCGGGTGGTATTCCGTTGTTGGTCCCACCCATGCCTGACGAAGACTTGGCGGCGACGCTCAAACGGCTTGATGGATTACTCTTCATCGGCGGACTGGACTATTGTCCTAGCTTATATGGCGAAGAATTGACCGAAGAAACCAAATCTAAGCTCAACGTTGAAATAGCCCACGCATCGAGGCAAGATTTCGATTTTCGCTTGATTCGAAAAGCGTTAGAAAACAATGCATTGCCGGTTTTGGGTATTTGCGCGGGCGAGCAATTGTTGAACATTGAATTGGGCGGCACATTGATTACGGACATTCCGCATTCTCATCCTGATTCGCCTGTGTTGCACTCGAGCAAAAACGGCTGGAAAGATGGATTTAAGAAGCACACAGTTATTCTTGAGAAAAATTCGTTGCTTGAATCTATTTATAACGCAGCGCGTTTTGAAGTTCCGACTTCGCATCATCAGGCAGTCGACAAATTAGGAGCTGGTCTGAAAGTGGCTGCCCATGCTGAAGATGGCATCATTGAAGCTGTTGAGTTAGAAGGTCATGCCTTTGTTGTTGGAGTTCAGTGGCATCCAGAGCGAGACTTCGAAGGCAATCGTGCGCTTTTCGAATCCTTCATCACTCATTGCAAAACACCGATCGCAAACAGTCGTTAATTGCTTCCGGTAGATGATAATCAAATTCGTCGAATCTTTTGAAAGGAACTGAGGTAAATGGGCAAACGTGTTTTAGTGACAGGTGGAGCCGGTTTTATCGGCAGTCATCTGATTGATAAACTGCTTGCTCAAGGTGATGATGTCACCGTTCTGGATAATTTCAACGATTATTATGATCCGTCAAACAAACGGATCAATATACAAGAGCATTTGAAAAACAAAAACTATAGAATTGTCGAAGGCGATCTGCGTGATGATGCCAGCCTCGACAAAGTTTTTCAGTCGGCGCCTTTTGATTCTGTTGTACATCTAGCTGCTATGGCTGGTGTCCGTCCATCTCTGACGCAAGCTGCATACTACATGGATGTGAATTTAAACGGCACTCAAAAGTTAATAGATCGCATTACGAATTCCAGTCCGATGGCGCGTTTGGTTTTTGGATCTTCTAGTTCGGTATATGGAAGCAGAGAGTGTGAGAATTTCAAAGAATCAGATCGCGTTGATCGACCACTTTCGCCTTATGCGGCGTCTAAAGTGGCCGGAGAGCTGATTTGCTATTCAGCGCACCACACTACCGGTTTGCAAGTAATTTGCCTGCGATTTTTCACAGTCTTCGGACCAAGACAAAGACCAGATTTGGCTATTCATAAATTTTGCGAGCTTATCTCCGAAGGCAAGCCTATCGAAGTGTTTGGCGACGGAACAACTCGCCGTGATTATACGTTTGTGGGTGATATCACTGACGGTATCATGAGTGCTATGACTTCGGAATTGCCCGGCTATGATATCTATAATTTGGGGCGGTCTGAGCCTGTCGGCTTAACTGAGATGATTGAATGTTTGGAGAAACATTTAGGCAAAAAGGCTCAAATAGTAAGAATGCCGATGCAGATGGGAGATGTGCCTTTCACTTTTGCAAGCATCGATAAAGCAAAACAATATCTCAAGTATGAGCCCAAGGTCTCTTTCGACGAAGGCGTCCGACGCTTTGTAGAGTGGCATCTTTCGCGCAAAAAAGTCGCCAGTCAAGTTGAGATCAGAGCTTAATTTGACTATAAAAATCGCTAGTAGATTGAACGGGCGTAAGTCGCAAAGACTTCTTCATTCTGTTGGCGTGATTGCTCTTGCATTAAGCGGAGTGTTTCTCTTGGATGTCGCCTCTTCTGTTTATTCTCCTGTGGGATTAACTCAGCAGGCTATGGCGGTCACTGGAATAAAGCGTGTTGGGAAGAAACGGTCAGCTGCGGGTATGAGTTCAGCTGCGCACGCAACACTTACTTCCAAGCCTGTATCCAAAAGAGATGCAGAAACCGGCAAGGTGTCAGTGTCTCCTCAAGACAGTGTTTTAATGGCTGCCTTAAAGGAAGAGATGGTGCGATCGTATTCGCGTTTGCGAAAAGCTGGAGACGCGCCTGTTTATTTTATTGCTTACCGTGTTTTTGAACGTGAAAGTGCAACTGCTGCGGGCGAATTCGGGGCACTGAAAGACGAAAGCTCAATTACAAAGACACGCACTCTGGACGTTGAGATGCGCGTGGGAAGCCCAAAGCAAGACAACAGTCACAAAATTCCGACTGGCGATAATGTCTTTGGTCGAGATCAAACATTCGGCTTTGAAGCACAATTGCCTTATGAAGACGACAAGCTAGCGCTTCGCAATGTAATTTGGTTGAGGACTGATGCGGCTTTTAGACTGGCTCAGAAAAAATATGCTCAAGTGAAGGCGAACAAAGAAGTTATGGTCGCTGAAGATGACCGCTCTGACGACTTTGTAATTGAAAAGCCGCAAGTTTTTCAGGGCAAGAAAACACCATTAAATCTCGATATCTCGCTATGGCAAAGTAAAGTGCGAGAAGCATCTGCTGTCTTTCGCGATTTTCCGACAATACATTCTGCCGATGTTGAAATATCAGGTCAACGATTGCGCCGCTATCTGGTTACGAGCGATGGCACCGCGGTGGACGACGAAAGACTAAGCTTTGATGCTCGTCTCTATGCCAGCACGATTGCTGATGACGGCATGGTCTTGTGGCTGAATGATAGAGCTGAAGTGAACGATGCGAAAAAACTTCCTGATGTAGCAACGTTGAAAGCGATGGCACGGAAGTTGGCTGTATCTCTCGACAAACTTCGTGGTGCTGCTGTAGCACAGCCATATGCAGGTCCTGTAATTTTGCAAGGAAAAGCTGCTGCCGTATTTTTCCACGAAATTTTCGGACATCGCATTGAAGGACATCGACAGAAGGACGAAAACGAAGGACGCACGTTTACTGACAAAATCAATACTCAAATCATGCCGAAATTTATTTCAGTTGTGGACGACGCATCGCTTGAGCGACTCGGCAATACTGACTTAAATGGATATTACCGGTATGACGATGAAGGTGTGCCATCTCAAAGAGTGGTGCTCGTCGATAAAGGATATTTGCGCCGATTCTTGATGGGACGCTCGCCGATCAAGGGTTTCAAAACTTCAAATGGGCATGGTCGTGGCAGAGAAGGTCACTCTCCTGTGGCTCGCCAGGGCAATTTGATGGTAATTGCCGATAAGCAAAAACAAGTTTCGCCCAAAGAGTTGCGTCAGCTTCTAATAAAGGAAATACATCGTCAGAAAAAACCTTATGGTCTTATTTTTGATGATATCGAGGGTGGTTCCACACTGACCTCGTCTTCTGAT
>JACMKL010000173.1 GCA_014380105.1 Candidatus Melainabacteria bacterium | reverse complement strand
TTCCGAATTCAAAACCGTGATGGTGAAGAAGTCGAAGCCGAAGCTGTCGTCATCCGAAACCTTGACGGTGACGGAGTGGACGCCGACTGACAGACCACTGAAAATGGCCGGGTAGTCGGTGCTGGGAACGATCAGGTCACCCTTGGCGCGAACCAGGATGCCATCGAGAAAGACTTCGTACTGCCACAGCGGGTCTCCGTTGCCAGCGTACTCGAGACCCGGGTCGGTGAAGGAGAACAGCCCCTTGTCTGCGGTTTCCCCGACATAGATGACCTGGTTGGGACGGGCGTCCACCGAAGGCGCGACGTTGTTGACGTAGACCAGGTAGGTGGCGTCCGCGGTGGCACCACTGGCGTCGACCACACGCACGGGCAACGTGTAGGCACCGCCCGTGATATCGCTTGAATCCTGTCCGTAGAACTTCGAGACCACGTATTTGCCATCCGCACCCGGAGTGACGGACACGTAGCCGGCGCCGTAATCCACAAACACCGTGTGACCCTGACCGACGTCCGGATCGTTGAAGTTGACCACGAAGGAGGCCGACTGACCTTCCTCGATGGTGGTGCGTTGCGGCGGGATGACCGGCGGGTTTGTCGGAGCGTCGGTCACTGAGATGACCAGGTACGCCTCGCCGAAGGTCGGCACTTCCGAGTTGCCATCGTTGATGACAATCCGGATCGTATAGTCCCCGGGCGCATCGTAGATGTGCGAGAGGTTGAAGGTCTTGTCGGCGTTGAGCTGGAGAGGCTCGGGGTCGCCGGTGTTGCCTTCGTCGACATAGTTGTAGAAAACCTCTCCCGTCCATTCGTCATTGCCCGGATCGACGAACGAGCCGGACACGTTGATGGGCTGTCCGACGACGGCGGGCGAGTTGAGGCGCACGTCAATGAGCGGAAGAACGTTGACCACTTCGACGCGGAGGACTTCGGTCGTCTGGTTGTTCTGGTCGTCGGTGACGGTGAGGGTCACCTCGATCGACGCTCCGAATTCCGGCAGGTGCTCGACGCGGAAGGTGCCGTCAGGAGCGATGGCGAGCGGTTCGTCACCGAATCCGTAGCCGACCGTAGCTGTGAGTGCGCTTGCCGGAGTGTCGTTGTCCAGGACGCGACCGGTGATGACGAATGCCTGACCTTCGTTGACTTCACTGTTGAAGGGGTCAAGGAAGATTTGCGGAGCCGAACCGATCGGGTCTCCGGACATCACGCAACGCGGCTCGAGCGCTTCGACTCGAAGGCTGCGCAGAGAGTTCGAACGAGAATTCTTCATACGATTGTCATCCCTTTTGGATGCAGAGTTTGATGACTTTGTCTTGCTTTCCGTGGGCAAAACGACACTCAGACTGCGTCCATCTCTCGCTGTTTCAGCAAAAGAAATGAACCTTAAAACCGTGCATGGTTGGAGTAAGTGGGTGCGTCCTGCGTCAGTCTGAGTGTTTAGAAGTCATCGAAATTCGACTTCAACCTACACAGGAAGAGCGCCTGAAAACTGCCTTTTAGAGCAGTTTCAGATTAGAACAAAGATGAAAGCGCAACCTAGCCGGTAGCGAGGCTGGAAGAGTCCATGGAAAGTGACTTTGCAATATAACTGCAACAAAATCTATCAGTAGTTAGCGCCAGCTTATTGAGGTATCGAAGGAACACCTGGTTCTTTGGGCGGTAGAGGTTCGCTGGGCGTCGATGGAGGGGCCGGGGGGCGGCTTGTCATCCGGGTCAATGTCTGGCTTGGTTGGCACGTCGCCACGCATAGGATCGTCTTGTGGTTTGACGCCGTCCGGGGCAGGATTTGATTGGACAGGCCCACCGTCTTGCGGAGGAGCGGTTTCGCTGCCGTCTCCAGGTGTTCCACCACCCTCAGTCGAAATCGCCGGAGCAGCCAATAAAAATGCCACGATCATATTCACGGATGCGGCTGTGAGCGCTTTTAGGGCTGTGAGTCTGGGTCTTGTTCGGATTTTTGTTCGGATTTTCATAAGTCCATTGTAGTCCGTGTAGTCCGGTGACAGATAAATGCCTGGCTGTCGCTCGAAAAGATGCGCGGGCGGCGTTATACTTATCCAGCTTCCGAATAAGGCATTTACCATGACAGATTTTCAGTCCGCCACCATCATTATCGACCGCGAAAAATTGTCAGGGTTATTGGAGCAAGAAACTGAACGTTTTCGCCAAGAACATCCGAAATCTTTCGAACTTTTCAACCGTGCTCAAAAGCATTTTGTGTCAGGGGTGCCCATGAATTGGATGACCAAGTGGGCCGGGTCTTTTCCGATCTTTGTCAGGGAAGCAAAAGGTGCTTATTTCACTGACGTTGATGGACTGCGCTATCTCGATCTCTGTTTGGGCGACACTGGTGCTATGACTGGACATTCTCCTGATCCTTCCATGAAGGCGCTTCAGACCCAGGCGCAGCGCGGTTTAACGTTCATGTTGCCTACTGAAGATCATGTTTGGGTTGGCGAGGAATTGGCGCGTCGATTTGGTCTGCAATATTGGCAAATGGCTATGACAGCCACTGATGCTAATCGTTTTTCGATTCGTTTAGCACGCCAACTGACGGGGCGCTCCAAAATTTTGGTTTTTAATTGGTGCTATCACGGTACTGTGGACGAAACATTTTGTACGCTCAACAATGGCAAAGAAGGTCCACGCAGAGGCAATCTTGGTCCTCCCGTCAATCCGGCCGAAACAACACGCGTGGTGGAATTCAACGACATCCAGGCACTTGAAAAAGCACTTTCACACGGCGACGTTGCTTGTGTTTTGGCAGAACCCGTGATGACAAATATAGGCATTATCCTGCCAGACCCTGGCTATCATCACACTTTGCGTGAACTAACTCGAAAGGCTGGAGCGCTTTTGATCATTGATGAAACCCATACAATTTGCACCGGCCCTGGTGGCTATTCCAAAGCACACGGATTGGAGCCTGATATTCTTACGATCGGAAAGCCGATTGCAAGTGGAGTTCCGGCGGCAGTTTATGGTTTTAGTTCAGAAGTTGCTGAAAAAATTCGACTGCTAACGGAGACTGAGGAGGCTGACACAGGAGGGATCGGTGGCACTCTTGCCGGTAACGCGCTTTCAGTGGCCGCAATGCGCGCAACTCTCGAACATGTTCTTACTGAGAAAGCTTTCGAGCACACTATCCCACTTGCAAAACGTTTCACCCAGGGTGTTGAGGAAATTATTGCAAAACACAATTTGCCATGGATTGTGAAACAGCTAGGCTGTCGCGCTGAATATTGGTTTCGCCCAACAGCGCCAAGAAATGGTGGTGAGGCTGCCGCTGCAATCGATGGAGAGCTCGATCGCTACATGCATCTAGCAGCTCTTAATCGTGGCATTTTGATGACCCCATTTCACAACATGGCATTGTTTTCGCCTGCTCACACTGATGAAGATGTCGACCGCCACACTGCTGTTTTTGCCGAGAGCGTCAAAAACCTGCTCCATTGACGCCGCTGTTTTATCTCTTTCGTAAACCTTGCAACGAAAGCAGCGCAAGCTTCGCCAGCTTTCAAATCTGATTACAACCACTTACAAAAGTGGCAGCTTTTGTCTTTGAAAAGCTCAAAACTTGCCACCGGGTGACCTGATGCGCTTTGTTGCTTCTTGTGAAGAACGTCTCTTCACAAAGCTTTTGATGCTCTTGAATCTCCTTTTTGTTAGACAGGAGGTCTCACTACTTATTTCAACCAACTGAAAGGACTTTTTTCAAAAACACTGATTCCACTCTCATCTCCGCTCTTTCTACCAGCATCAATCGCTGCATCAACGTGCTCGGATCTCACCAAGTACGTATCGCCAACTACATGGAGCACTGAATGACCTTATCCGAAAAAGTACCCTGTCCTCTCGTCCACATCGCGGAATTGCTCAAGAGCGCATCCGAACATCAGCGTTGGAAAGCGTATCCCGAAGCGGAACGTCTCTGGCTTGAAGCGCTCGAATTCGGTCGCGAACAACTCGGTCCTGACCATCCCGCCGTCGGCACCGCGCTTGCAGATTTGGGACAGGGGCTCGTTGAACAAGGACGCCCTCTCGAAGGTCGCGAATATCTCATCCAGGCGCTGACCAATCTCGAGAAAAATCTGGGTAATTCGGATCCGCAGGTACTGTGGATTTTCTCGCATCTGCATGAGCTTTTCCGCTGATCGCAGACGCCTGAACCCACCAATGTGCATCAGGCAAATTGCTGCCTGTTGCGCATTCTGCTTCAAGACTAGATAAAAATCGCACGGAGGAAGACACAGAGTCGAGCCTCTTCTATGGTCCATCGGGACATCATCCAGAGAAGGAATTTTGCGATGATTAGAGCAGCTTCCACTGTTGCCAAAGACGGCAGCATGTACGAAGAATTCCTCAAGCAGGCATCTGCAACCAAGATGCTTTCGCGTGAGGAAGAGCGCCAACTCTTCGAGCGTATGGCTGCCGGTGGCAGGGACGGTGATAAGGCGCGCGACGTCGTCATCACTGCTCACCTGCGCATGGCCATGTCGGGCGCTCGCAAATTCGCATACACCGGTATCCCTTACGAGGACCTGGTGCAGGAGGGCAACATCGGTCTCATGACCGCTGCCTCCAAGTTCAAGGTGGAACTCGGTTTTCGCTTCAGCACCTACGCCGCCTGGTGGGTGCGCACGTGCATCGTCAATCACATTCGTGAGTGTGGTCGAACGATTCGCGTGCCAGCTCAGAAGGACGCTCTCATCCACAAGATGAAGCGCATCCTGGCGAGCATGTCCAAGGACGGTCGCCCGCCCTCGGATACCGCCGTTGCGGAAAAGCTTGGCGTCTCCGTCCACGAGCTCTATGAGCTCATGGAGATGTCCAGTGAGCCCGTGTCGATCAATGTCACCATCGGTGATGGCAGCTCCGAACTCGGCGAACTGATCGCTGATACTTCGGCAGTCAACCCGGAATCGAAGCTGGTTGAGAACGACATGGTTTCGCGGGTCACGAGCGCTCTTTCCGAGCTGACCGACAGGCAGCGCGCCATCGTCACGATGCGCTTTGACCTCGATGGCAAGGGCACTCGCACGCTGGAAGACGTCAGCCAAATCTACGGCGTCACCCGCGAGCGCATCCGTCAGATCGAAGCGAAAGCTCTGATTCTGCTCGGCAAAGGCGAACGCGGCAAAGTGCTTAAGTCGCTTCTCTAAGTAGTTTCGGCGACTTAGAAAAGACTACTGATTGACATGGCACCGGCTTTCGAGCTGGCTGCCATGTCTTTCTTTTTCGTCGCGAGCCTTACTAGTCTCCGTCGTAGCGCGTAAGATGGATTCAAAAATGGCATGACAAAATTATGGAGATTTCGCCCAATAGTTACCGGAAGCTCAGCCAACTTGGAAATGCGCTTGGATTAAGTGCTGCGCTTGTTGCCGTCTTTTCTGCGCCCGTATTATCAGCAGATGTTCCAGTTCTGCATTGTCTCCAACAACATCGTCTCCTCGGTCACGGAGAGCTGTTTCTGAATGAATCGTTTGGATTGATGCGATGGACCAGTGGAGATGCCATTGCAGTCTGGCATCGGGACAAGCATAAGGTGTTTATCTTCAATCCCAAAGCAAAGCTCGTCGTTGTTCAAAGTGAAAGCCAGTACTACAAACACGGCTTCTCTTTGACAGGCGGATCGTTGGCGAGCAGCCGGGATGCTGAAGTCACGTTTCGTCGTGATGTGACATTGTTGAAGACCAAAGCAAAGTTCTTCGAAATTTTATGCAAAGGCGTGTCGCGCGCTGGTAAGCCATTCTTGGTGAAGTGCGGACGAATGATTTACATGACCGGGATGCCCTCAAAATTTGCAAACGATTTTGTTAGCCTCACTTATGGAATTCCACAAAATGGAAATGTTCCATTGGAAATGAAACTAGACTACCGCTCTGATGACTCTGATGGCTGGTTTCAGACCAGTGCAAAGGCGCTAGACAAGAAGAACGAAGACCCTGGATATTTCCGGCTGCAGACCACAAAAATTGAGAGAATAAAGGTCAATGCCGATTTATTTAAATTGCCACCTGGCCTGAAGCAAATCACGTCCCAAGAGAAATTCTTCGGCTCAACCGAAACAGCGCGTGACCTTTCAGATTTGCTTTTAAGCAAATGATTTTAGAAATTTAGTACAGAGAAATAATCATGAATGCCTCCATAGAAAAGCTTGAAGAACTACTACAAATCCAGGAAAGTGAACTTGGAAGATATGACCCGGCACTCTCTACACTGTTAGATGACTTGTCCTACGCGTGCCACAGTCACGGTGTTTTTGATCGTGCAGAAGAGTGCTATCTTCGCTCACTCGCTCTGCGTGAATCCGTGCAAGGACCGCATGACCAGAGCCTCTTGCCTGGATTGCAAAGATTGGGAATTTTATATCGCATTCAGAATAAATTTGAGGAGGCCGAGCCATATTATCTACGCGCATTGAAAATAACTGAGCGACAGGTTGGTTTGGAACACCCTCAAGTGGCAATACGACTCAATTATTTGGCAGGTTTATATTTTGCATGGGGCAAATTTGACGATGCAGAACGTCTCGTCAAAAATTCTGTATACATTTACGAAAAACTTCTGGGACCTAATCATCAAGTCCTGGCTTCCGCTTACATGGGTTTGTCGATAATAAATTCACGACAGGGAAAATATGAGGCTGCGCTTTCATACTTTCGGCAATCATGTGAATTGAGCAAAAATTTTCACGCAAAAGAAGTCCCGACCAGCTTCCAAGACATCTCGCATAGCCTTTTACTTCTCGCTCAAGGACATTTCCGCAAACAAGAGTATGAGGAGGCGGAAGTCCTCTTGCGTCACTCAATGCTGATTGAAGCACGAGAACTATGGCCTGATCATCCGATTGTGGCCGATAGTTTGACTATGCTTGCCGACTTATATCGCGCTCAAAAAATGTATCGTGAAGCGGAATTTTTGTATACCAAAGCGCTCAAGATCAGGCAAAATACGCTTGGTGCCGACCATCCTGATGTCGCAGTTTCACTTTATTCTCTTGGCGATATGCTGGCGTCCCTTGAGCGGTCTGAAGAGGCTTGCGATTTGCTTCTGGTGTCATTGCAGATTTGCGAAAACGATCCGCGGCAAAATGCGGCGCAATTGAAGCTTACAAAAACGAGACTAGATCAGCTTTTCCGCGCAGCAAAAAAACCTCGCTGAACTTCGCTCAACGTCGCTATCCGGATTCGCTAGCAGTGCTCGCGCTAAGAATTTTAATCAATTGCCGTGCTGCAAAATTCCGCTTCCTCACACTGTTCGATTGCTGCACCTGCCACAGGAGCCCAAATTTTGAGCTTTTGTTTAACGCGCTATACGGAATATTAAAAGCTTGCTCCAAGATCTAAAGCATGCGTAGGTTTGAATTATCTTCTTGAACTCCAAAAACAAACTCTCTACTAAAACTCAGTAACTAAATCACTAACCTAAACGCGCGCGAATTGATGCACCACTGTGTATTGATTTGTGCCGTCCAAATTAGAAAGCCAAAAAAATGAAAACACATGATTCTGTGCACATTGGCTCCGCTGGAGCCGGACTGCATCGCTCTCGTCTGCTCGATTCTGCTTCGCTCGTCTTTCAGGGACCTGTCCTTGTTGTGATCGACATGCAGCCGGGCTACAAAGCCAGCAACGACGCTATCACTCAGTGGTTCGTCAAACAGGAGATCACTCGCGCTCGCCAGGCAAACCAGTTGATCTTGATTGTCGAATACCACGCTCACGAAATGGGCGAGACGTATCCCGACATCATGCAACTGGTCGACGGTTATGACCGTGCAGTTGTTGTCCCCAAAAATGGCGATGACGGTTCTGCTGAAATTCTTCGTGCTTGTGCCGCCCGTGGTTATTCGCAGACTTCGTTCCGGATGTGCGGTGTCAACAGTGACGCATGCGTTCTGGAATCTGTTCAGGGTCTGGTCGACAAAGAGCCGGGATGTTCCATCACGGTTGTTCAAGACGCCTGCAACTGCCTGACTGGTCGTGCCAATGACGTGTGGTACGAAGATTTCCCAGCAATTCCCAACGTCAATGTCGAGCTGCACGGTCAGGGTCACTGATCCTCGTGCAACTCCAAATGAAGGAGGTTGTTATGTCAAATGAACTGGGCGCCTCCGCCAAATGGCGTGCGCTTTATCGCGACATCTGGGAGCTGGTCGGAGTGACGTTTTACGACGTCAACCGGCTCTCAGATTGGCAAAGTTGGCAACATCGTTTCGACGATGTAATCGACAGTGAGGAGTCTGCTCTGCGATTTGCCGACGAAATGTTGGCTTCGCTGGGCGACACTTACACGGAACGAATGGTGCCGCCAGTGGTGGCGCTCGCGGAGGCAGGCAGTGAGACCAAGGCTGAAGAAAAGCCGGCGGATGTTCTCGGTGTTCTCACCCCGAACAACTTCGGCTATCTTCGCATCAGCAGTTTCGACGACCCCAAAATCGTCGAGATGGTTGATGCCGCGGTCAAGAAAATTGCCT
>JACMKL010000172.1 GCA_014380105.1 Candidatus Melainabacteria bacterium | reverse complement strand
TCACAGCGCAGTAAGCGCAGCATTGTTTCCCAGGTGTCAAACATTTTTCGTCCAAAGATGCCTTTTACTGTCACGCCTTTCCAAATTACGCCATTGGCAATATCAAAATCGTTGAGCGGTTTTCTTGTGATACCAAGCAATAGGACGGTGCCACCATTGCGGACAATTTTAAAGGCATCGTTGTAGGCAGCTGGCGAGCCTGACATTTCCAGAACTACGTCTACGCCATTAGAACCAGTTTCGTGCTTCCTGACAGACTCATAGAGTGCTTCAGAACCTTTGGAGACATCGAAGCAAGCATCGACTCCGAAAGCTTCGGCCAATTTGAAGCGATGTTCGACGTCCATCGCTTCAGTTATATAGATTCGCGATGCGCCAAAGTCATGACACAGGAAAGCAGCCATTAGACCAAGTGGACCAGCGCCTAAGATAGCAACAGATTTACCGCGTACATCAGCTTCGTAGACAGTATGCACGGCATTGCCAAAGGCATCGAGCATTGCTCCAATTTGAGGAGGAATTTGCGATGTATCACCACCTTTGTTCAAGAGGATGACATTTTTGTAGGGCACCACAACGTCCTGCGCAAAGCAGCCATCTAAGTGCACCCCTTTAACTTTGACTTGAGTGCAGATGTGTTCGTTGCCTGTTCTACATAAAGAACAATGACCACAAGAGAGATGCATTTCAGCAGTTACATAGTCGCCTTTTGAGATGCGCAGATGATCAGGGACTTGCGCGCCACTCTTGCCTGCAGCTTCGCCTACGTCTTCAACAATCCCGCAAAACTCATGCCCCACAATAATTGGGCTGTAGCTCCCCTCTTTCAAATAGCGTTGCATTTCATTTCTAATGCCTTCGCTTTGAGCAGAGTTGTAGATGCTTTTGTCGGTTCCGCAAACTGATGTTGCTAAAACCTTGATCTTTACTTCATCAAGTCCAAGCGTCGGAGAAGGTACGTCGTTCTTTAACGAGAGACCGTCTTTGTTCAAATCTTCCTTCATGAGGCATTTCATTGATGCGCTGGACTCCTTAGTAATGCATTTTCCGTCTAGAAATTATCTCAGATTATGAGGGAAATACTGGTCTTAAGTAGCTTATCGACTTATGTGAGGGACGTTTCATACGTCATGTTAGATTGCGCATATTTACCAGCTCAACATATTGAAACCTGTATAGATAAACAGTTTCGGGTTTTCCAAAAGCCACACGGCGAGCCAATCTTCAAGCAATACATAGCGCAAAGAGATACCACCAACAGCCAAAAGATATCGTCCGTTAGCGTTTGTTTAGTTGCCAAGGCAGACCTCAGGTTTTAGATTACAAGGGTAACCGCAACAATTTCTTCACTATTGCCCTCGACATCTGGGAGACCGACATGAACAACGACGCTACTTCACCCGACGAAATTAACTTCGAGCCTGTCATACCGCATCCGGTAGACCTGGTCACATCGTTCGTCGCCGAAGCATCCATCGTACGAACAATTGTGCAGGGCAGCGGCGGACCTGAAAACATCGATATAACAGAACCTGGCTTGCGATTTGTGCGACATATTTTGGCAAACTCACGATCAATGAAATTCGGTTTTATGCCTAATTTCAAAAGTATGGACTCCATAAGAGAATTGGCACGGGACTTCATCAGACGTTGTGGTGGCGCCACCTGCGCGCTCCAAACGATGTATGCGGTCACACAGTGCGAATAAAACCTTAACCGGCTCCACCCTCATGTCAAAAGACGATGCAAGTAAAATTGCATCGTCTTTTTTAAACTGTTTTCTTAGCAGCGAGATGCTCTTAGAGAGCTACGATGCTGTATCCGCAATCTACGTGAATGATTTCACCGGTTACGCCTGAAGCAAGATCGCTTGCCAGATATAGTGCGGTTTTGCCAACTTCTTCAGCTTGCACATTGCGCTTCAATGGTGCGCGTTGTTCGACAAACTTGAGCATATCTCTGAAACCAGCGATACCCATTGCTGCAAGTGTTCTTACCGGACCTGCCGAGATTGCGTTGACACGGATATTTTTCTCTCCGAGGTCGGCGGCGAGATAACGAACGCTGGCTTCCAATGCTGCCTTAGCAACACCCATTACATTGTAGTTTTGGACTACTTTTTCAGCACCATAATAAGTGAGAGTGACAACGCTGCCACCTTCATTCATCATCGGCAATGCTGCACGCGTTACAGCTGTCAAAGTGTATGCACTAACATCGAGTGCCAGAGCGAATCCTTCGCGGCTAGTATCTACAAAATGTCCTTCCAATTCTTTCTTGTTTGCAAATGCGACGGCGTGCACGACGAAGTCGATATTGCTCCATTGCTTGCCGAGTTTTTCAAAGACTTCGGTGATATTTTCGTCTTTGCCCAGATCGCACTGTTCGACGAATTTGCTGCCAACTTGCTCGGCAAGCGGTCTGACGCGTCTCTCCAATGTTTCAGCCTGATAAGTGAATGCCAATTCGGCTCCTTCACTATATAAGGACTTCGCGCATGCCCATGCCAAACTGTGATCGTTGGCGACACCAAATATGATACCTTTCTTGCCCTTGAGCAGCCCTGATTCGTTGCGGGTAAGCTCTTTGCTCTCGGTAGCCTGGGTGGTCATTAATAGTCACTCCTGAATTTTCGAATCAAAAGATTATGCCACACCTGCGCCCGGTAATGATTTACGAGCGCAAGTGCAGTTAAGAATCGCTAACGAAAAGCAAGTCTGAGTTTTAGTTCACTATTCTGCCATCGGATCGGCAGGAGGATTCTTGATCATGGCTTCAAGAGCCTCTTGATACTCAGCTGGCTTTAAATAACCGCTGATTTTTCCAAGCAATTTGCCGGAAGGATCAAACACAAGAGCGCATGGATAACCGCTTACTTTGTACTTTTGAGCAGCGGCCTTTCCACCGGCTGGATTTTCCGCATTGACTTTGACGCAGACAAATTTGCTGTTGAGATACGTCATCATCTGAGGGTTTGCAAAAGTGTCTTTGTCGAGACGCTTACACCAACCACACCAGTCAGTGAATACATCAGCAAAAACGTACTTCGTACCGCGCGCCTGACTGAGAGCGGCATTCAAATCGGTTGACCAATTTACGCCCCCTGCTTGCGCAATAAGAGTTTTTCCCGATCCAGCGTTCTGAGCTTCGGCAGGTGTGCCGATTGCAAATACACTTGTGGCAACCACTGACAGAGACAGAATACCGAAAACTTTCTTGAACATTTTGAGCGCCCTCCGCGCATTGGTTACCTAGTTAATCCTTAGAACCTTTCTTTGCTTTTTCCGCTTTAGTGTTAGATGGAAAAGCTGAATAATCTTCCAAAAGCTCAGCTCTGACCAATTTTACAGGCGGGCATCCCGTGGCCAAGAAAGCGTCGTGGAATTCCTTAATGGAATAGTCTTTTCCCTTCAACTTCTTATACTCGTCCCTCAAGCTCAAAATTTGCAACTTCCCTAACGTGTAGACGAGATATGTGGGGTCAGATGTTCCCCGCTTCGCTTCACGCTCGCCGTTGGCTCTTTCCTGAAAACCTTCACGAACGAAGAAATCGGTTGCCTCATCAACAGTCATTTTGTCGGTGTGCATTTTGATCGAAACTAAATAACGGCAGCAGCGCAGAAGAGCATCATGCAATTGGGCAAGACGAAGTTTGAGATCGCCCTTCTGAAGCCCTTCATCAACGACCATTTGTTCGCAGTAATGTGCCCAACCTTCAACATTGGAGCCACATCCTGTCAATTTGCGAACTTTGGAAGGATTTTGATTGACCCACAAGAATTGTACATAGTGCCCAGGGTAAGCCTCATGAACACTAGTGTTGAGCAAATCTTGATAGCTAAAACTGCGCATATGTTCTTCAGCCTTTTTAGCATCCCAATTCTTCTCAGGAAGAGTGACAAAGTAATATGCTTCTTTCGCTTTCTTCTCGAACGGTCCGGGTGTGTCCATAGATGCAAAGGATAGTGCACGAGCAAAAGGCGGTGTTTCAGCCACAGTGGCGCGGTCTTCCGACGGAATACTCAAGATCGGTTTGTCAATGCAAAACGAGCGCAAGTCTTCAAGGCATTTTTTGACAGAGTCAATCAAATCACCCGGTTCAGGGTGTTTCGATGAAATCGACTCAAAGACTTTGAGTGCCGAACGATTTGGATCGATGGCATGGGCGGTGCGCGCAAAATCTTTCTGCAAGCGGCGTAATTCAGTCATGCCGCGCTGTTGCAGAGATTCGACAGACTCATCGACCATCTCATCCAACAACAGCTTCCTTTTATATAATTCAGTCCCGAGCGAATAATTGCCTTTCGCTTTCGGAAGTACTTCTTTACGCACGAAAGTTTGATGTTCTTTCAATGCTGCAATTGTTAGCTTATTAGTTTCGCGAAACTCAGTCTTGACTGGGCTATCTTTAACTGACTCAAAGGCACTAGGCACGTCATTTTCAAAGAAGGAAATGATGCCAGGCAATTGCTCCAGATCGATTTCAGCAAAAATTTTTGGTACCGATTCTACTTTCAAATTCTGGCGAGCTGTCTTCAGAAGCACTGGTATAGCGCGTTCTCGCGCAACTACGCTTTTCAGCCTTTCGCTGGCAGGAGCGAAATCACGCTTCATCAAAGCAAAAACAGCAGCGCAAGCCAATTCACTATATTCGGATGGTTTGCGCTTGTAATCAGCGACTTCGTTCAATTCTAAAAGCTGACTTTTGATCTGATTGATAACGAGCAGTAGATCAAGCTTTTCTTTCTGAGAGAGAGCCTTGGTGTCAAACTGTTCGAATTTCTTGAGATAGTCTTTCAGAAATTTGTCGTGGTTCTTGATACCATTCGGCGTCAAGTCAGGCATTTGAGCATCATATTCATGCACACCGATTTCAGTTGCATAATGCGGCTGAAATTTGAAAACGCCATCGAAGTAAGAATCGATTAAGGCGTTATAGCTCTTCCTAATTTCTACATTTTTGTCGATGCCGCCTTTGGCAGTTTGTTTAACTTTCGTAATAGAAGTTTCCGCCGGCTCTTTGGGTGGACGTTTTGCTTCTACTGGCAAACCGGTTCCTGTTGTCATCAACAACCCGACCATGGCAAACGCTGAAAATAGCGAGGGAAAACCCACAGCAGTTGGCTTTTCAAACCGTTTTGCATAAGTGAACCGTTTTCGAAATTCTGACTCAATGTTCACAGAAAGTTCCTTTGATGAGCAGACCATAGACCGCTTGAATACTATTCAGCGTCAGTCTCGTCCATAATACTGAAATATCGAGCAGATATTTTCGACATTAGGTTGGTTTCGTCGTGACTTTCCTGGAGGTCAAAAGAGAAAAAACAATTACAGTTCAGCACCTTACTAAGAAAAGCTATTCAAATAGCTAGTAGCGGCTAAAATAGCCTGACCTTATTGAAGTTAACAAAGCAGCAAAATGCAGCTTTGTTAAGGCTAAGATTTGATTGGAGGCTCGACACATCGAATGGCACGGTCATACGACATTTTCGTTCTGGTAAAACAAGTACCCGACCAGGGTTCCAAGGCCGGCATCAATCCTGACGGCACAATCGATCGCGCCAAAGCCAAGCGAATGCTAAACCCCTTTGACCGATATGCGTTGCAAGCGGCATTGCACACCAAGAAGAAGTATGGTGGCACCGTCACAGCGATATCGATGGGACCACCTCCAGCTGTCGAAATTTTGATGGAAGCGCTCGAACACGGGGTGGACCGCGGTTATCTGCTTTCCGACCGCCGGTTAGCGGCATCGGACACACTGGCTACCGCGTATGCGCTTTTCAAAACAGTTTCGTACATTGGAAAAGCTGACCTCATTTTCTGTGGTCTGCAGACTACAGATGGTGACACAGCTCAGGTCGGGCCGCAGCTTGCAGAAAGAATGGGCTTGCCACAAGTGACTTATTGCGAAGACTTTTCTATCGAGAATGAAAAATTACACGCGCGTCGAATTATTGAAGGTGGCTATCAGAAGGTGATAGTTGATACTCCGGTACTTGTGACAGTGGCAAATTCATATCACCCTCTGGAGTACAAGTCTTTTCGGGGTACTTATCGTGTGCAACAGCTGCAACGCAACACAGAAGAGCTGAGTAAGTTCATCAAGACTGTTGACCTTGATTTGGTGGGAGCAGACGTTGAGCGCTGTGGCTTGAAAGGGTCTCCAACAATTGTTGCTTGGACCGAGAAAGTTGGTGAAATCG
>JACMKL010000171.1 GCA_014380105.1 Candidatus Melainabacteria bacterium | reverse complement strand
TGAAATTTAGCAAACAGTTTATTCATCTGGTCGGGTTTGATGCCAGGTCCATGATCGATTACCGAAAATCTTGTACGACCTGAGTCTGCGGCTGTGACTGAAATTTGTACTTCCTTTCCGGTTTCAGAAAATTTGATCGCGTTAGAGACTAGATTTGTTAAAACTTGCACAATCCGATCTGGGTCGCAATATATTGGTGTGTCGAAATCAATTTTTGTAGATAGCTTCACGCCGGCGTCATCCGAGAGACCCTTGATAGCTTCAAATGTTGTCTCTACAAGCGATTTGGGAGTTGTTGTCTGCGGCTTCAACATTAGTTTGCCGGCTTCAATTTTTCTAAAATCAAGAATATCGTTGATCAAACGTATCAATCGGTCGCATTCACCACCGGCAATTTTGACCAGGTGCCCACCTTTTTGAGAAAGTTCACCTACGGCTCCACTGGTCATTAAACCAAGCGCTGTGCGGATTGAGGTCAATGGCGTGCGTAATTCGTGAGAAACGGTTGAGTAGAATTCGCTGACTCTTTTTTCTGCTTCTCTTCTAGCCGTGATATCGCGGACGATACCAGTGTAAATTCGGCGGTCACCGAGATTGAGCAGCGAAAGAGCGACTTCAACGGGGAAAGAACTACCGTCCTGACGTCTTCCTAGCATCTCATCACCACTACCGACAATTCTTCTTTCGCCGGTTTTTAGATCGACATTTTCATCGATTGCTTTACCCTGATTAAATAAATTGTCCATGATTGAAGCAATTTGAGTTTTCAGCAAATCACCTGGACCATAACCAAACATCCGCTGCATCGCATCGTTTGCTGATTCTATTTCGCCCATATCGGAAAATGTGACGATGCCGTCCGGCGCCGTATCAACGATTGCTCGCATGCGTGCCTCTCTTTCTGCTAGTTTTCTCTCCGCTTCCAGGCGTTCTGTGACGTATCTTTTCAAAATAAAAAGCATAGAAAGCAAGATCATAAAAGCGACAGTCATGAGAGTCCAGATTGCGCCCAATGTTTGCAAGTTACCGTTGCCGACCGCTTCGTTGGTGGCAAATTGAAATTGTTTTTCCGCACTTCTTATATTGACGAGCTCAGCTTCAATTTCGTTAGTCAAGTCTCGCGTCTGCGTATTCGAGAGAACTTTCATGGCGCTCTCATAACCGTGTTGCTGCCTAATTTTGGTTATTTGTTGATTGGTAATAATGCGAAAACGCACCTGCCCGGCTAGTTTTATCAACCGCTCTTTTCTATAGCGTTCGGCAAGTAATTGACTCATTCGGTCAAGGTGAATGAGCATTTTATTGCCAGCATCTGAAATTATTGAAAGACTATATGGGTCGCCTGAGACCATATAACCAAGTTCGTTGGTGCGAAAATCTGAGTAGGCATTCATTGTCTCTTCTAGTTCAAAAAGCGCTTCCTGAGTGCGATTGACTGTGCCACCAGGTTGCAATTGCTGAGAGGCGACGCCACCGATATATAAAAGCACCATAGCGGTGGCAAGCATCGCTAAACCTGCCTTGGTGGTTAGCGATATGCTAGGCAGTTTTGGAAACTTGTGTTCTGCTTTTGAATTTTCCATGTGTTGTCTTCCTCCTATATGGAAGACTTGCCGCTGATTTCATTGTCTCGATTTGAGATATCAATTATTGGATATGAATGCGTGGCCGTGAAAGTGACTAGAGATTTGTCTGTGGAGGGTGTCATGTTGAGCTTGTTGAAAGCTCCGACAAATAAACCTGGCGCAGGTATCCATGCCACCATTGTGGTTTTGACTTTGGCATATGGTCCGGGTAATGGTTGTATCTTTGAAGGATATTTTTCAGTCTCGATGAAAATAATATCGCAGGTGTAAGGTTCTCGAATCAGGAATGACTCACTTTTTCTTCGTTGAAGAACCTCATCAACAGCTTTTTTCGCCGATGTATAGTCACCATAACTTGCTGCTGCAGCTGCACATTCCCGTCCGACTTCATCGACAAATTTTGCTGCATAGAGAACTGCCCAAAGGTTTCCTATAACCAGCGTCATTAGCATGATTGCCGCGCAATCAAATGCTAGAGCAAACGCTGAGACCTGACTGCGCGTTTCTGTCGTGGGCTCACTCTTCGACATCGGCGCTCCTGGTAGGCTGTTCCATTATGCGATAACCCATGCCTCGCTTGGTGCGAATGATGGCGTTCTCCTCATTATCTCCAATTTTTTTACGCAAAGTCTTCATGTGTGTGCGCACAGTATCTATTGACGCAGATGAATCACTTTGCCAGAGTCGATCAAGAATTTGCTCCAGCGAAAAACTTTGATTGGGATGACGCATCAAAAGTTCAAGAAGGGCGAATTCTTTGGACGTCAGCTCAATTTCCTTTTCCTGTCTGACCACACGAAAATTGACCGTGTCCAGTTCAATATCCTGTATTTGAATTACTTTTCCAGCAAAAGCCGCCGGTCGCCGGATCAGAGCACGCACTCGGGCTCCTAATTCGGTCGGATGAAAGGGTTTTACCAGATAGTCATCCGCACCGGAGTCGAGACCAGTCGCCATATCTTCGGGCGCTCCCTTTGCTGTAAGCATTAAAATTGGTGTTCTGCCACCGATATTGCGGAATTTGCGGATCACGTCTACGCCACTTACATCCGGAAGCATCCAATCCATAATGACAAGGTCGTAAGCATGATCTTTCAAATTGCCGAGTGCGTCGATGCCGCAATGAACTTCGTCAACAAGGTGCCTCTCATGCTCCAACTGCATTTTCAGGAGGAACGCGAGATTATGATCGTCTTCAACTAGAAGAATTTTCGCCATTATTTGACGCCAACCACCAGATTAAAGTGAACGAAATTCACTAACTTTATGCCCGTATTGTGAGCCCGCCTACTGAGTAAATTAGCAGCCGCCCAGAAGCTTATGCCGTAACAATGGGCGCATACCGGACTCCCCACAACTTTTCAGTTGCGGGATAATTTTACCTGGATTACTTATGCCTTTGTCGTCAAATGCTTGTTTTACCCAGCCCATAGACGTCAATTCCATTTCACTAAATGCAATTGGCATCTCATGGACCTTTTCTATCCCAATGCCGTGTTCGCCTGATAATGTTCCACCCAATGCCACGCACATTTCCAAAATCTCTCGCCCGGCAAGCATTACGCGTCTCACTTCCTCTTCATTATCTTTGTGATACAGAAGACACGGATGCAAATTGCCATCACCGGCATGATAAACATTGGCAATTAGCAAGTCATGTTTTTTGCCAATTAAGTCAATTGTCTCGATAGCTTCTTTGAGCTTACTGCGCGGAATCACTCCATCAAGAACATAGCCATTCGGGGCAATTCGACCGAGGGCACCAAAAGATGTTTTTCGGGCTTTCCAAATTTTTGCGCGCTCGTCTGCATCTTTTGCCCAAGATAAAGAAATGGCGCCATTTTTGTTTACGCATTCTTCAACAATCTCGCGCTGCACTTTTATGCTTTCGGGCGGACCATCAAGCTCGACGATCAAGAGAGCGCCTGCATCTCGATTTAGACCCATCTGCAAATAGTCTTCGACTGCATTCAGTGTTAGTTTGTCGATCATCTCCATAGCAGCAGGCACGACGCCTTCTGCCACTATTTTAGAGACGGCCTGACCACCAGCCGAAACTTCGGGAAAGTATGCAAGCATCGTCTCAACTGCGCGACTGCGTTGAAGGAGACGCACAGTTGCCTCTGTGGCAATGCCGATCGTGCCTTCGGAGCCAACAAAGACGCCGAGCAAATCAAGCGATAATTTGTCTTTTGCTCTGCCACCAAATGTGGTGACATCTCCGTTTGGCAATACAACTGTAGCCGACAAAACATGGTGGATGGTCATGCCATACTTTAGTGTATGAGCGCCGCCTGAATTCTCGGCAAGATTGCCGCCGATCGTTGATGCTGACTGGCTGGAAGGGTCAGGTGCGAAATACAGATCAAATGGTGCCGCCGCATGCGAAACTGCCAGGTTTGTTACTCCCGCTTCGACTCGTGCCACCATATCTTTT
Source organism: Candidatus Melainabacteria bacterium (assembly GCA_014380105.1). GTDB lineage: Bacteria > Cyanobacteriota > Vampirovibrionia > Obscuribacterales > Obscuribacteraceae > QKMZ01. The sequence continues at coordinate 2,155 of JACMKL010000171.1, read as the reverse complement.
GGGCAAATTTCCAAAATGCGAGTCATGCGCGTCAGGACTATGCTCAATCCGCCATAAATGGTTGTGGCGCCGCCTGATAATCCTGTGGCTGCCCCGCGCGCCGTAAATGGAATATTGTATTTGTTGGCCAGCTTCACCACGCGGCTGACCTGCTCTGTCGTGAGCGGCAAAACGACCATGTCCGGTCGTGCCACATCCATAGTCTCAGCGTCGCATTCGTAAAGCGCCAACTGTACTGGCGTAGAAAGAACGTAGTCTTTGCCGACTACACGCTCCAGGTCGTCTCGAAGAGCAGTTAGTGATTGCTGAAGCACTCTACTAGCGTCTCATCGTCTCTTTGTCGCCCTGGATATATCGATAACCCTGGTTGGGACCAGCGTTATGGCTGAAAGTGGACATTTTTTCTACTTGCATGCGGCGAGACCCTTGCGGGAATGCCAACACCGGATTACCGGCCATGCGAGTAACCACGCCGAAAACCATGGCGTTATAAATGATATTGGGACTGTTCTGCTGCATATTCACGTTCACGACGCGACCATCGCGGGTGATGGTGTAGTGAATAATGCACTGAAGCGGTTGGGTTCTGGGAAGCGTCATCTTGGCGATTCCACCAATTTGATTGAAGATTGCTTCGGCAACCCGTTTGTGCCACTCATCCCAGGCTAATTGCATCTCTTGCGAATTATCAGGATCATTCGAGCGCATTGCGTTAATTTGTGTTGGCGGCTGCATTTGCGGTGCCTGCATCTGTTGACGTGGTTGTTGCTGCTGAGGCAACTGCGCCATATTTCCGGGCATACCCTGCCCATTGAACCCTCCCTGATCAGATGCGTTCGCCGCAAAGCGATTTTGGCTCGGATCAATGTGCGACGCTTGCACCTGGAAAGCTTCAGGTGGAGGCTCAAACTGGTCGCCTGCACCGCTGAAAGGGTCGCCCATGCGATCAATGTCACGGCGTCCCAGGCTTGGACCTTCGTTTGCAGGTTGGATGAAACCGTTCTGCTGCGCGTTCAGGTTAAATTGTGGTTTCTTGGGGTCCTGAGCTGCATTGGCGGGAAGCAAACAAAATTGACCAACCACTGTGGCTGCCAAAGTGAGAGTCGTCGCCCTGCGAAATAGGTCCAAAATATTCAGTGAAAGTGTCTTCATTTCCGGCACTGCATTTAGTAAGTGGGTTGTCATTATTTTCTTTATTTACTGTACTCTAAAATCCCAAAAAGTAAATTGAGAGTACTATTCTTGGAGCCTCTAATTTTAGTCGATTTGATTAAATGCCTGGGGATATCACCACTAAAATTGGCGAATTGGCGAACAAATGAAAGAATTGCCCAAACATTCAGTTGGAATTATCGACAGTCACGCGCATGTCGTGAAGGAATTTTTCGGCGAAGAGCGCGAAGAAGTGATCCAGCGCAGTTTTGACCAGGGAGTTGTCCAAATGGTCAATCCAGGGGTGGTTTTGACCAATGTCGGCGAACTTGTCGATATAGCCGATCGGCACCCAAACATCTATATCGCACTCGGTCTGCATCCTCATGAAGCGAAAGATTGGACCCAAGATAGTGAAGACTTGATTGAAAAAATGTCATCGCATCCAAAAGTGGTCGGTGTGGGCGAATGTGGACTTGATTTTTTCTACAACAATTCAGACCATGACAGCCAGGTCAAATGTTTTCGCGCTCAATGCAGGCTGGCTAAACGCTTAAATAAGCCGATCATCGTCCATTGCCGCGATGCCTGGGATGAGGCCTTCGACATTCTTCAGGAAGAGGGCGCCGGCAAAGGATTGCGAGGAGTTTTTCATTGTTTTACCGGCGGTCCAGAACACCTGCCACGCATTGCCGAACTTGATTTTTACGTCTCATTTTCTGGCATTGTCACTTTCCCAAATGCAAAAGCCTTACAGGAAGCTGCAAAGACAGTTCCGGAAAATAGAATTTTGGTAGAAACTGATTGTCCATTTTTGGCACCACAAAAAGTTCGTGGTAAGAAAAATGAGCCTCAATACGTCTGGTATGTTGCAGAGAAACTGGCAGAACTGCGCGGTTCTAGCGTAGAGCAGATCGCCAGAAGTGCAGCAGACAATACACGTCTATTGTTTTCATTGCCAGTTCCGATTTTGAACTGACAAATTTATTTAGCGTGAATTTCT
>JACMKL010000002.1 GCA_014380105.1 Candidatus Melainabacteria bacterium | reverse complement strand
TTGAAACTGCAGCGCTCTGGCCAATTCAATCAATGCTTGAAATTCTTGGACCACAATTTTTTCGCTATCTGAATAAAGAACGAATCAGAAACAAGCTATACACTCGAGCTATCTGGCCATCTAATCAGATCGTAAATGCTGGTGATCATCCGTACTTGGGCTCTGGTCCTGAATTCCATCGTGAGATTCGGGTCGCGCCTACAAATTTGCAGTTCTCGATGGGCTATTGGATTTATGCTGACAAAGTAGCTTTCCTTGCCTCTCGACGCGAAAGTTTTGGTTTCATAATTCAGAGTAAAGAGTTGGTCGAACTGCAACTTGCGCAATTCAATATGCTTTGGCAATTATGCAAGCCACTGCGACTGGACGGAGCCGAATCAAAAGAGTTCTTGCACGATATCACGCGCGAAGACTAGAACCTCTTTCACCGTCTAAGATTCGTTTTTTCCGTCACTAACTGTCGGCGCTTTTGGCGCAATAGTTTTTGGTGACACCTTCTTTACGGGCTTTGGAACAACTTTTGTGGTTGTTTTCGGCACTACCTTTGGGGCCACTTTTAGCTCGGTCTTGGTTGAACTTTCAGATTTCGATGGCGCTTTGGTAACACTTTCAGTTGCCGTTTTTGTAGTCGTTACAGTTGGTGTCTTATCCTTTTTGCCAATGTCTTTCGGTTTTGCAGCGTTTTTTGTGTGCCCTTTTTTGTCATGCAAATTCTTTGAGTGATCTTTTGATACCGGGATCTTGGTTATAACTTTTGTTGGCAGAGCTTTAGCTTCAACCTTTTTCACCACCGGTGGAAGTTTGGGATCGACAATGAGCACATGGCGACTGTGAAAACCGAAAGCGTAAGACACAAAAAATGTGTCAACGACAAGTAAAAGAGAAATAAATCTACCCTTAGCTTTCATAATTATTTCGCTGTGAAATGCTTAGTGTCATTAAAGTCTTCGCTCTCAGAAGCATTGCGTTTGTAGGAAAGCACTACATCTGATGACTTGAAATTTTCTTGTATATGAGGACCTGACACCAGTTGTACTGTCAATGTCGACGCGGCGTCACCTTTGTGTTTGTTGTATTGTTCACCAAGAGATTTCGCTTCGAAATTTACTTCATTGTCACCTTGATTGACAAATCTTGTCACGTCGACGCTCTTGCCCGGTCCGAAGAAATTATCGACTGGTGTATCGTTGACTTTTACTGTTATTGAATAGCCTGTGTAATCGACCCCAGACGACGCAATCCAGTATTTTGCTTTGCTTTTGGGCGGTGATTTTTCAGCGGCTGAGTCATCACCCTTAGCTTCGGTAGGCTTTGATTCAGCTTTTATCGGTGCTGCTGAAACTGCCGAAGGTGGTAGCGCATTTTCAGTACCTGGTGGCACATTCTGAATCGGAGCCAAACGTTCATGAATGCCCCAGAAGTATCCACCAAACCCTGCTCCACCCAAAAGCAATCCCAAAATTAGCAAATCGAACATGGCTTTGACCAATTCGTTGCCCTTTTGCTTAACGCCTTGTAGAGAAGGCTTTTGAGTCATTCGTCACCCCCAAGATTTCTGTTGTCCCATTAAATTATTGGGGACTTCAAGTGTAATATTACCCGCCCTAACTAGGATAGAAACAGTAATAACACTAGTTAGGAAAACGGAAAGCCCGGGAAAATCAGTGTTTGAGGACTTGATGCAAAAACCATAAGGAAAGCTTTCTATTTTCAGAACGTCGCATATCGTCTGTTGTTTATTGGTCATGACCATGACTTCAATTTTGACTGGCTCTTTTGAAGCTGTTTCGGCGGCCCCTTCTGGCACAGCTGCGCCCACTTCTGCGCCAAATTATGAGACTGAAAATGCTGCTTACAAATTGGCCGTACAAGGTGACGCACTGTTTGTGCAGGGTAATTATTCGGAGGCTGTTAATGTCCTTAATCAAGCCGCGGCTTGTGGACGGACGTCATACTCTCATTCAATTCATTCATCTCTGGCAATGTGTTATCGGCAACTGAAAATGTACGATCGTGCTCTTGCCGAAGTGAAGTTGTCTTTGCAATCTTCAAAATCTGACTGTTTTCCTTATTACATCCAGGGACTTATTTACTACGACATGGAAAAGACTTTGGCCTGTATCGAGTCTTTGAATAAATGCATTGGCAGTTCGAATTGCACACATGTATCTGAAGCAAGGACGATGCTTGTTCAGGCTAAAAGTGCATGTGCTAAAGATGGCACCTTAAAGTTGCAAGCAGGAAAAACCAATGAAGCAATTAAGTTACTTGAAATTGCCGCAACGACAGATCCTTCTCCAAATTCTGCCTGCATACATGGCAATCTAGCCTATGCATATCGAGAAGCGAAGCAATACGATAAAGCTATATCAGCAGCCAAAAAGGCTTTGCAGTATGACCCTCGAGCTGCCAGTACTATGTACAACCTGGCAATTACATATTACGAGATGGCGAGATTTGAAGATTCTGATTTATGGTTGCGTCGATATTTGACTTGCGAATCAGATGTAAACAATCGATCGAATGCCGAACAATTACTTTCTGAAATTGTCGAAGACGGAAAAAAATTCCGCAGTGCAGATAATAAATTGCCTGATTATATGGCACTTCTTGAGCAGGGCAGCCATGCTTGGACTTGGCCAATAGAAAAATTACCTATCAAGATCTTCATTTCTTCAGGCAAAGATGTTCCTGGCTTTCGACCCGTATTTAGAAAATACGCAATTAAAGCGTTGGATACATGGTGCGAGGCATCAGGTAAAAAAATCAGATATGTACTTCTGAAGTCTAGTGATGACGCAGACATGATCATTCGCTGGACACCTTCGGCACTACAGATGGACGGTGAGCATAGAGTTGTTGCCGGCCTTACTAGCGTGCAAGAAGATGATGGGAAAATTTCGAGAGCGATAATTGGACTGCGAACTACTGATGCATTTTCACCGGGCAAATATGTAGAAAATGGACAAATGGCTTCAGTGGTTATGCATGAAGTCGGTCATGCACTGGGTTTAGATCATTCGAATCTAATTTACGACGTGATGTATTTTCACTGCTCAAAGAAACAGTCGGGAATGCCTACCAGTCGCGACCGGAAGACAATGGCGCGTTTGTACGGAAATCATCCGGAGGTCAACTTTACTCCAAGTCCTGAGTCAACTGCTGCTGGACCTCCAATTGTGTTTTTGCCACCACCAGCTTTCGCTCCGCCCAAGCCTAATTCGAGTGACAAACTTGTTCCGCCAATGTTTACTCCACCCCCTCTCGGTGGAATTAAAGATAAGCTTATGCCTCCGCTATTTACTCCTCCGGTCCCTTCCGCAGGAAAAATTCCGTCCGAATCAGGACGTAGAAGTGTGCCAGCTCCTGCAATACCAGCATTTATGCCACCTCCTGTAGCTCCAGTAAAGAAAAATAGATTTTCAGGAAACGGCAATTTGCCATTCTTTGTGCCACCACCAGTAAAACCAT
>JACMKL010000170.1 GCA_014380105.1 Candidatus Melainabacteria bacterium | reverse complement strand
GAGAAGCAATGGAAGTCTGAGAAGCTTATGCGAACAGCTTTCACGTTATGTCGTAATACGAATGATTTGATAGTGTTTTTCCAGATGCCTAGAGAAACGCGTGACATGGTTGGAGTTGACGTTACTGATTCAACCATTCAGCGCGCTGAGCGTACCGTGGATGTCATTGAACAAATGACGAAGGGAGACGATCAACAAAAGGTCTACGTCGAGCGATTAAAAGAATCCCGGGTAGAGCTGTTCGAACTTATTCATGATGTTTATCAAATTTGGCTAGCAGAATTGCATCACGTCAAAAGTAATTTTATTGAGCCGAGAATTTGGAAAACTACTCTCAGAATTTATGGCGAGCAATTCTATGACTCTATTGACGCCATTGTGAAACGCGAAGAATCACAGCTACGTGCAGCCAATTTTTTTGGCACGGCGATAATTGCAGTTAATGTCACATTGCTCAGCGCTGCTATCGTCACTATTTTGATGGCCGGATTTCTCTGGTACACATATGCTGTGTCGATCAAAAAACCACTTCAACATTTGATAGAGAATGGGCGTCTGTTATCGCTGCAATATCCATTGCTTAAGGCATTGCCTGATTCTGATGAGTTCGGAAAGTTAGATGCCTTGCTGCATTTGACATCACAAGAAATTGCGGAAGCTTTAGCGCGAGAACGTGCAGTGATTGATAATGCTGCTGATCTCATTTGCATTGTTGACGAAGATCTCAAATTTTTTCTCGTAAATTCTTTTTCGCTAAAATTGCTTGGGGTAGCTCCTGATCAGCTTTTGGGTACCTTTGTCAATTCACATGCTTCTGCCGAGCAGAGTTTTTTAGCCGATGAGTTTTTGCGAAATACTATTGGCTTGTCTGACTTAAATGTATTCGAATTGCGTTTGATCACTGCAAGCTCTCAAACGGTAGAGACGAGATGGACGTGCTCATGGTCAGCGTCTGAGCGCAAGTTGTTCTGTGTTGTTCATGATGTAACTGAAGAAAAGCGCGTTGAGCAGCTTAAGCAAGACTTCACTGACATGATCAGCCGTGACTTGAGAAGTCCATTAATTTCGATGTGTTCTTCATTGCGTGCTATCGAAAATGGCTCTACAGGCGAGATTCCTGCTGATGCAAAAATTGCCGTGTCAAGGTGCGGCAAGAACGTCAATCGGCTACTTGCACTTGTTGATGATTTGTTGGACTTTCAGAAATTAAAAGCTGGAAAAATGGAATTGGTTCTGGAGCCCTCTTCAATTCAGTCGATCATTCAAGATGCGGTCGAACTTGTTACCGAAACCGTCAAGAATAAAGGCGTCAAACTAATTCTGCCTGAGGGTGAAACAGTTCTGAATGTCGATAGAAACAAGCTTACCCAGACCTGTGTGAATTTGATTTCAAACGCCGTCAAATTTAGCGAACCCGGCGGAGAAGTAATTGTTGATTTGCTCACAGAAGACGGTTTCTACAGTCTATGTGTGAGCGATTGTGGACCGGGAGTGCCAGAAGGTTTCGCTGCAAAAATTTTCGAACCATTTGAACAAGCACCCTCATCGAAAGCCAAAGAGGGGACCGGTTTAGGTTTGGCTATTTGCAAGCTGATTGTCGAAGCTCATGGTGGAACGATTTCAGTTGGAGATAATATGCATGGCGGGAAGGGCAGTACCTTTATGGTGACTCTGCAAATGTAGATTTGACTCACTGAAGTTAACATTTTTACGAGCGACTATTCGTTGCGAGCACCGGTCGACAAATGTTCGCGTAAGCGGGCAAAAGGATCGCCACTTGGACTTTCGTTTGGTTTAGCGGCCCGCTCTGCACTACCTGTGGTGCCGGACGGTCTGTTACGGGAGAATTGTTTGTTCTTGTTAATTTGCTCGACTCTGCGATCCTGGTTAGGTTTTCTTAAAACAGCTCTCTTCACAGGTGGTATTACATATTCAGCGTTTTTTGATGGAGCAAGCGTAATATTAGCGGACCGAGTTTTCGTCGGGATTGATGGCGGTTTTCTATCTATAACAATTGAGTTTGATTTTGGCGATTCTGCAGAATTGTTGGTGACGTGAGATTTTTGAAGATTATTTGAATAGAGGAAAGCGAAAGCAAATAGCAAAACGAGCGCCAAAACTGAGCCTAATACAAACTTTGTACGATAACTCTTTGCTTCAGCAGGCAGCGTTTCGGAAGCAAATACCTGATCATTGCCAAGGCGGTTGATACCGCTGTCCTGTTTTTCTGAGGACTGAACGGTATTCCATCCGAAGCTCATACTTTCCAACGCCGCTTGTAATTCGGCAACAGTTTGGAATCTTTCTTGAGGTTTTTTCTCCAAACATTTGAAGACAATTTTTTCCATCTCTGCCGGTATGGTAATTTCTGAATTGGTCACCGAAAGTGGTGCTGGTTGTGCATTGACTTGCTTGCGTAGCAAATCGTACAAACCTTCTCCGTGGAATGGGTCCTTGCCGCACAACAATTCATACATCACGCAACCCAACGAATAAATGTCCGTTCGATGATCGGTATCATCACCCTTAATCTGTTCGGGACTGGCATAAGCAGGACTTCCCCAAAATTCTCCCGACTGAGTAATCTTATGGGAGTTTTCGCCAATCATGGCTAGTCCAAAATCCAACACCTTTACAAAATCGACTTCATTTTCCAAAAGCATTATATTGCCGGGTTTAAGATCGCGATGAACAACTCGATGTTGATGCGCATATTTTAAAGCGGCACAAACCTGAATTAAAATCTTTCTGACACGTTCTGGCGGCAAAGGTCCAGACTTTTCCAGCTCCTGTTCGAGCGTTACTCCGCGCAGAAGGTCCATAATCACATACGGCTGGCTGTTCGGACCATAAAGGCAATCTTGAACAGCAACGATGTGAGGATGCTCCAGCTTCAACAGAAGGTCGATTTCGCGATGAAATCTCTCCCTAACATTGTCTTTTGTTTGGACCTGAATGTTTAGCGTTTTTATCGCTACCATTTTTCCAACATTGTTTAGGCGTGCCTTGTAGACAACACCCATTCCGCCCGAACCAATTGCTTCCAAAAGCTCGTATCTACCGTCCAGTAAATACCCAATCATTGGATCGGCGGAATCTCGAATATTCGAACTGAGAATATATTCGTCCTTCGAGGACGCAGACACTGCCGAATCAGCCTGCGCGATTTGATGATTGTTATGCTCGGTTGGTTCGACTATTGCACGACCCTCTTTATTGGTTCGCTCATAATAACTTTGCAATTAACTATTACTTGTCGCCGAGGCACTGGTTCCGGATCAGTGCTGCATTGGGAAATTTCGATGCTCTGTCTTGTTGCATGACTCTATTTTTTATCTCCTCTAATCTAGAACAAACTTCATTAGGTGAAAGGCTGGCACTTTGTCGCTCGGTTTCCTTAAGTCGTGAACGGAGATCGGCAGTCGAAACACCACGCTTTTCCATCACGTCAAGCATGTTATTCATCAAGGTGACCCTGGAGCGAAAATCAGGAGACTGAGTCGCATTTGACGACGCATTATTTCCTGCAATGCCATTCGGTCTCCACTGCTGCCTGGTGACCATAGGTGCTGCGATACTTCCTTGCTGTCCTTTCAAGCCACGTCCTTCTCCGACGCGCTTCGCTTGATCGCGTAAGCTTTCTTGTGAACTCAGTTTAGTATTCAAATCAGTGATTAACAGAGAGGCTTCTTTTTCTTTTCCTGCCCTGGTCAGATCTTCAATTTCATTGAATCTTTTCTGGAAAGGACCAACCCCTGTGCCGCCTTGCTCTAGAGCCTCAATTCGCGATCGCAATATAGCCCTTCTCTCCCTTTGAGGTCCAGCAACTACTGATGTTTTCACTCTATCAGAACCGTCACTTACCTCTTTCGAAAGATCAAGTGAAGCCAATAACTGCTTTTCTGTAATTGTCCCTCCGGCGAATGCCTGGACATCACCGGCGCCCACGACAACCCTGCTCACAGAGGTCTCGCCGTTTGACGTATAAATAGTCTTCACAGCCGCTAGCTGTTTTGGCTGAGCATCCATAAGTACTTTGGCCATCAAGACTGCTTTTATTTTGCAATCATCGTCAGTCATTTTGGCTGTTCGCTTAGTAATGATAGTAACTTCTTGTTCTGAGTGTAGAACAGCCAGATTGTTTGTCGGACTGATGACTTTGGCTTCCCGAAGAACCATAACCATCTCGCTGATCGACATCGGCGCTGCTTGAGCGGTTTGAACCGCAACAAAAAAACAGGCTCCAATTGTCGCAGGGAGGACTTTATCAAAAACACATTTGAGCATCGATACCTACCTCAACCAATCACACTTGTTCATTTAGTGTTTTACCCAGTAAATACTTCTTAAGGGTTATCTCTACATGAGTAAGACGCAATTTAGGTGGAAAAAGTTCAATCGCTGAAAAACAACCAATTCGTCCGCTCGAGCAAAAAAAATTCGGATATCTGATTTTTTACTACCAGGTGTAGTGAGTCTGTTGGAAAAAGAGAGATACACGAATTTTGAAATCGTGTATCTCTCAGTGTGGTTTTGCCTAGAAGACCGTCAATCCCATTGCCTGACTAGCTCTGGCGAGTGTGGCGTCGGCAACTTCGGTGGCGCGTTTACGTCCCTGCCTGATCACTTCAATGACACGCTCGGGCTCCTGCATGAGGAGCTTGTAGCGTTCTTGAATTGGTGCCAGTACCGAAATGATTGTCTCAGCAAGCAGTGGTTTAAACATACCGTAGCCCATCTCCTTGCACTCGCTCGCCACTTCTTCCCGACTTTTGCCAGAGAGCACGCAGTAAAGCGTGAGCAAGTTATGCACATCGGGGCGCTCCGGGTTGTCGAACTCTAGACCACGCAGACTGTCAGTCTTAGCCACTTTGATCTTCTTGCGAATGACCTCAGGTGAGTCCATCATGTTGATGCGGCTGAGGTCATTGCTGTCTGACTTAGACATCTTCTTGCTGCCGTCCGTAAGACTCATCACCTTGGCTGTCTCTGCCACCACAACTGGTGTCGGAATCGAGAGCAGTTGTTTGCCCTCGCTTCCGTAAAGACGATTAAAACGTGACGCGATTTCTCGAGTCAGTTCCAGGTGTTGCTTCTGGTCGGCGCCGACAGGGACGAAATCCGCATCGTACAAGAGTATGTCCGCTGCCATCAAGACAGGATAATCGAGCAAGGAAAGACTGGCGTCTTGTCCCGACTTTACCGATTTCTCCTTAAACTGGATCATGCGCTTGAGCGTCCCCACCGAAGTGATGGAGCCAAGCAGCCGAGCCAGTTGTGAGTGGGCAGCTACGTGTGACTGGACAAACAGCGTGGATTTGGCCGGATCCAGACCGCAGGCAAGATAAAGTGCTGCAGTCGAAAGCACGTGCTGAGCCAATGCTTTTGGATCCGGCTCCTCGGTCAGAGCATGCAAGTCGGCAATGAAGAGAAAGGCTTCATGCGAATCTTGCCGATCGATGGCGTTACGAACAGCGCCAAAGATAGTTCCCGAGGTGGAGGTGACCGGTGGGGCGAACCCCAGACAAAATGCGGTTTCGCGACTTTTTCATGATGTTCTCCTTTCGAGAGTTTGTGTTTTTCCAATAGACTGCGGAGCAGCTGTTTTTTGACAGTGCCACTCAGTTCGATTGGACTTCTAGATTTTGAACGTGGCGCGGATTTGCTCTTCCACGTCCTTGGGAAGGGTGAAGAAACGGCGCTTCCCTTTGCATGGAATCGGCTTGGGCAGACGGCGAGCGTTTTCCAGTCTGAAGCCGACCGGACCTTCCCACCAGGGCGATTTTGACTCAGTCACGCAGTCGACGATGTCCACCAAACCGATGATGGCACCCATGGGCAGCTTGCTCTCGCCAGGAATGCGCACGCCGAAGTGTCCGCGGCTGTGAAGAACTTTGCGGATGTACTTTTTCGAGCGTTCGTAGACACCGACTGGTTGATCGTCGGCAGCGTGGATGGCGATTGTGCCCCGCACTCTTGCTGGCCATTGGCGGTTTTCGATATCTTTGGTGGTCTCGAAAACAGACCACGCCCATGGCTGACGCAGGGTTAATCCCTTCAATCCTGCCACTGGGTCGTTCCGGTTTTCGATCACCAGGCGCTCTGCTTCGACCATGAAGTCTGGCAATTTGCCAGGCAGGTCTTCGAGAGCGCAAGTGAGAACTGCGCCATGCCTGGAAAGTTCATCCAGGCATCTGCCACCTCGGCTGGTGCCAATGCAAACGATGCCGCGAGACGTGAGCTCTTCCAGGATTTCGGAAGGACGATTTCGCCCCTGGAAATCCAGAGAGCGATTGGCAGGTCCGGAGCCAAAGCCTAAGCCTGCAAAGGCACTCGGCGACTGGTCCTCTGTCATGTCGTGTGATTGGTCGATGATGGCAATATCGAATTCATCCAGTGTGAATTTCGTGCCACGCGGCCAGTCCTCGAACTTCTCGGGGTCCACTTCTTCCAGATAAATGAAGCCCTTATCGAGCCCCCTATCCAGGTCGAATCCGGTTCCCTGAGTCCAATTTATGCTATCTACATGCTCTTTGATAGCCATGTAGGTGCGCAGATTCTCCTCTCGGTGAACCTTGCGGCTTGACAGTATGAGTATTACCCGCATAGGGACATCTCCTTCTTCTTTTTGCTTTTCCTGAGCTCAAATGGCGAAGTATGTTGCCTGCCGTTAGATATCGTCTTTGACGATCGTGAAGTGCGGGAAGAGCGCCTTCAAGAACTCGACCACGGCATCGAGCTGTTCTTCGGTCGGCTGGTAGGTTCCGGAGTTGCGGTTGACGTGAATGACGCCCGCCTCATCCTTCCAGATTTCGCCGGCGAACATGACGTGTTCGGCATAGCCGGACATCAGCACGTGCTTGCTGAGAATCCAGTCAACTAGCTTGGCACCACTGGTGATGCGAGCCAGAACGAAGCGCGACTCGAGCTTGTTGCCCAGAAGCACAAGGTTGTACTTGTTGGGCTGGGCTGCGGAATGCGTGCGCAGCATCGAGTGAATGTCGCGCTCGTCACGCGTGCCGACTTCGGCATAGCGCGGAACAAGGATAAGCCGAATCAGCTTGATGACCGGACGCGAGAAGAGAAACGCTTTCTTCAGGCGAGTGGCCAGGTTCGGTTTCTCCATCGGAAACGCCTTGAGATTACCGGTCAGGTAATGGGTGACGTCAACCCGCTGTTGAGTTCCTTCAAACAAATTGTGCGCCCCCCAGAACAGGCGCAGGATTGCGCCGAAAGCATTTGCTTCCGATACCCTGACCTGATAGCCGCTTTCGAAGGCAGCGTCAGGAAGGGGCGGAGCGACGGGCGCAATCACGTGGGGCGTTTTCTGCTTGCCACCACCGATGAGGCGGGAGGGCAAGTTGATGACGCCTAATATCAGGCGGGAGACCTTACTGGTCTTCGCCTTCACCTCGAGATTGCGGGTAGTGTGCCGGCAGAAGGTCGTCACTTCGGCACCGATGATGCGTAGGGCATATTTCTCGGTGCGGTCCGGAGTGGTGCGAATCACCTCGAACTCGACTTTCTTGCCGTCGTAGGTCAGCCCGGCTTTCACCAGCGAGGTGAAGAGCGAGTAAGGCCAGTAGCGTTTGGTCAATGAGCGCTTGCCGGATTTGAATCCAGCCCGCTCCATCACGCGCATGCAGGCGTTCACACAGGTCCAGAATTTCTGCCCGTGGAAGTGTTGCATCGCTTCGCGGATTTTCTCAGCGGCTTCGGGAGGAAGTCCCTTGAGCCGGATGATCAGCCCGGATTGCGCGAAATCCTTGGTTTCTTCAACCACGGAAGGCGCGCGTTTGAGCGATTTACCCGCGAATTTCTGATAGCCGCCCTTGCCGTTGGGGACGACCAGGTAGGCGTTTGGACGACCAAAGCCGATGAAGATTTCGTCGCGTCCGGAAAAGAGATCCGGAATGCGGAAGACTTTCAAATCGCCGACGGTGCGCTCACGAACGGTGGTGGCGTCGATGACCTGAGGAATCAGACCGCCGAAGAGGTCATTTTCCGGTCGCCGTTCGAAGTGGTTTGCATAACCGTCAGCTGTCGAGACTGCATGTTTCTGAGCCATGTTTGTAATCCTGAGGAAATACATTTCGGCAGCATTCCTGTTGCCGAAAGAAATTGAGACAGTTTGAGGTTGAGCGCGATTACTGCGGAACGTTGCGGCGCAGGTATTTGCGCACGCCCGAGCCGAGTGTAATCACACCGGTGAAAACAACGAGCACGCTGAGGGGCGTGTAGGCAGGGAGGCTTTCGGTGGCGATAGGTGCATTGAGCAGAAACGCGCCGAAGAAGATCCAGGCGAAACCGCCGAGCACGCGTCCAGAGCCTCGTATGCCTTCGTTTTTGGCGAAAAGCGTGAGGGCGGATGCGAAGGCGAGAATTGCCGCAAATGCAAACAGGATGCTGGTAATCATCGATTTACTCCTTGTCGCACGTTAAAGTCATTTCGCTCTGTTTTGGGGCGAAACGGCTAGTCGGGCGAATTTCGAGGTCATTTGTCGCGAAATTGGCGACGAGAAACAGACTTCATCCAGACAGTCGAAACGCTCATTTTTTGTGGCGTATTTAGAGGCACTTCGTGCAGCTTCGTAGCAAGTGTTTCCAGCCAGTCGAAGTGAATCGAGAGGATTTGGGACGTGACTGTGCGGGTTGAATTTGCGCGGAGACTGATTACCTGGGAAGAAGTGAGTGGAAAAGATACGAACTCACCCTGGCAGAGGTGACAGACTTGCTCCAAGCATTATCAAGAAGTTTGAAAGACTTGCTTAGAGGTTCTAAACCCTGCCCTGGCTTCTGAATTCAAAACTAATACTAGTTTCTTAGTTAGATCTTCTCTAAAAATATCTCCGGGTACGCGCCTGCGCACTCTGCGCGCGAGCAGTAACCAGTCCACTTTTTGGTAAAAACCGTTAACTAGCGCAATTGACGCCTGCATAGAGTGATTTAGAGCGCAACTTAAGTCCGTTCGCATTTTGAATTTGAGGCGATGAGTTGTCTGTAAGGTGTTAAAAAATGCCCCGGCCCAGCTGTTTCAAACCCACAACTCAGGCTCTTTTCGTCGTTCGCGCTAGTTGGTGCGAGGTTGCAAAGCAATGCGGATATTTTGATGTTTTTCGGACTTTTCTGAGATGCGTCCAATTATCGCCGCTTATAAAACTTGGCTCACAGCTTGTTTTTGAGCCGCCCGACTTGTTAGACATAATCACCATTTCCTTTGCACACAATCTGTTTCTTTAAGTCGCCAACCTTCAGCGCACCATACACCGCCAGTTCAAAACCCCTCTTTCGGGAGGTGCGGATAACGTCGTGTGGTCGCTTTTGGCAAGATTCTGCAAAGGATGGGTCTCTCTGCTTTCAAACATGAAAGGAGGCGGTACATGTTCAGCCTGATTTTTATCGGCGCCTTCTTCGTCTTCGCAATTGGCTTAATCGCCAAGTTTGTACTGGACAAGAAGGGTGACGAGAAGAGGATAACCTGGAGCGAATTCGGAATCGCTGCAGCTGCCCTCATGCTTATCGTGATTCCACTGACTGCCTGGGTCGGACTCAAAGTAGCGTTTACCAATTCGGTGACCTACAACGAGTTCTGGGGCGGTTATGAGGTGGAAGCACAATGGGTAAAAATACAAACTTCGCGTGACGGAGCCGGTCGACACAAATTCGATTGCGACTCCTACCAAGTTTGGATTGTCGATCAAGCCGCGTATACGGACAAAGACAATGTCTACCATCCCGAAGTCGGTCACAACGAGACTCGCTATCACAGCTGTCCCTACACGACCGAAGAATGGACATTTGTCGTCCGCACCACACTCGGTGACTATTACATCGCGGAAAACTGGCTGCCCACCAACCCCGAGCAGTACAGATACCGCAGCCCGGAAGGAGAAAGTCGGCGTGCGCCTGATCGTTTAGACCGTGGCGTACCCGCGTTCTGGACGAGAGTCAAGGAACGCATCGACAGCAACCAACCCGGTCCTGTGACGGCTCGACGCCAGTACGAAAATTACATTTTGGCGTCCGAGCATTCGATTCTGAAGAAATTCAGCGCGGACATAGACAGGTACAAGCAGGCGAAGCTGTTTCCGCAGCCGAACGGCAAAGTGCATGATTTCTATTTCGCTGACCGCGTTTACTTCATCGGGGTGACACCGCACGCTGACTGGCAGTCAAAAGCCAATGCGTTTGACGCCGCACTTGGCATGGAATTACAGGGTGACCTTCATCTGGTCATCGTCGACGCTGACAAAGTCTCTGACCCCGAAAATTATGCAGGCGCGCTCTTTGCGTACTGGCAATCGCCAGAATTCGGGAAGGATGCCATCTCGAAGAACAGCATCATGGTTGTGCTCGGCACCAGGGACGGCAAAACTGTCACATGGGCGCGCGCAGGTACCGGTATGCCGCGAGGCAATGAGGCACTGCTTATCGACATCCGTGACAAGATGCCGGGCACCGCACTCGACCCGCAGTCAGTACTCGGCTCTCCGCGTGGCGAGCTGGTCTCGGCTGGTGGCAAGACAGTGGTTCGCATCATTCATACGCAAGGAAAGTTGGAGCAACTAATTTGGGGCCCCAATCAATTCGCGCGTGTGGAGATGAAGGACTACAGCTATCTGATTCACGAAATCGAGCCGACCACCGGTCAGAAGACGTGGATCATCGTGTTTATCACCATTTTCGGCTGTGTCGCCTGGGGCATTTGCATTGCCTACGGACCGCCCACTTACCGCCGTTTACTCGGCAAAAACTGAATGGAGGAAACATCATGAACAGTGAAAAAATTCTCGAGTATCTGAAGATGCCGAAGGTAATCATCGGCCTCATCATCGCGGCTGTGCTGCTCTTTGGCACGGTATCCACAATCACGACGTATACGTCTATCAGAAACGAAGGACGGAGTCAGGAACTGGCTATGACGTCGCACTGGAAAAATACCCAGTCGCGCTACGGTCAGTTTCGCTTGGGAATGGCTGACAAGCTTACTATTGCCCGCGAGAAACGCGACGCCATCAACAAGATTCTGGTGGATGCCGTCTCCGGTCGCTATGACAAAGCTGGTCAAGCCGGAACGGTCGACCAAGCCGCAGTCTTCTCTGCCATCGTCGAAAAGTATCCGGACCTGAAAGGGCTGGATATCTTCGACACGCTGCTCAGAGACATCCAGGCGGGGCGTGAGGCGTTTGCGAAGGACCAGGAGCAAATGGCGGACATGGTTCGCTCTTACAACTCCTGGCGCACCACCGGTAGCTTTCTCCACCCCACTTTCGTCAATTGGGCGGGTTTCCCCTCGGATGTCCTGGAAGTGACCGTCGGCGATAAGGTCTATCGCGGCCAAAACGCGCTCGACAAAATGTCGAAGGTGATTGTTGGACAAGACACCAACGAAATCTTCGATACGGGCAATGACAAGCCAGTCGGCAAATAGCCAGAGTATCTAGAGAATCTAGAAAACAAAAATAACTCAAAACTGAGGATAAGCCTATGATGTCAATGATCATCTTGGGCGCTCTTATCGTGCTCGGGATTGGACTTGCAGTTAAGTTCTTTCTCGACAAGAAAGAGTCCCAATATCGAATTACGCTCCCTGAGTTTGCAATCGCCGGCGGTATCATGCTGGCGCTTGTAATTCCGGGAACGACTTGGCTTGGATACAAGCTGGCATTCGACAATGCTGTCACTTACGAGGAGTTCTGGAACGGCGAAGAAGTGCAAGCGGTC
>JACMKL010000169.1 GCA_014380105.1 Candidatus Melainabacteria bacterium | reverse complement strand
CTCGAAACCATTGCTGCCGGTCGACAAAAAATTTCGCTCGCCGAAAACGCAATTAGCACTCTCGTTTTAGCGCACATTGAAGACGGGGGACACTTAACCTCTGCAGAATTCTCAGAATTGAAAAACTGGATAGAATTAGACATTAGACTGCCCAAGCCAGTTTTGATAAGCCCAATGGATTTCGCCGAAGATTGGCTCCTCAGCGTGTTAATTCAGAAAATCGTGCATGAGAGACAAATTGTCCTCATAACACCGGACTCAAATTCTGCGCAATTGGTCTTCGGCATTACACCGCCACAAAATGATTGGCTTGAAGTGGCGCTCGCCTCAACTGTCAACAACTGGTTTGCGACCCGCTTTAAAGATTGCCTGAAAGTTCGATTCTTTGCATGCCCACCTATCATCGTTATGACAGACTCTCAATCGAAAACCCTTCTTATGGTCAGTTCGTTATTACTGCGCGAAATCTCCAATGGACAAACTCAAGTGTCTGATTTCCCCATCGAGGCAGCGCAAGCATTAGAAATCATGCTCGCGCTGTGCAGTAATGACAAAGATTGGACTTCCAAAGATTTGCAGGAGAAGGTCAGCAGTCTAGGCGCAAAGACAACCAAGCGTCCTAGTAGCGTTCGGTGACCTTTTCGTAGTCGTTCTTGACCCAGCTAAAGCCGGATTGAACATCAGTCGATGCGACGTAATCAGTTTCGAATTCGACTTTGTCACGCAAAGATTTTTTCGGGAAGCTCAAGCCGGGGTTACCATTCAAACTGGAAATAGCTTCTAGAAGTCCGCGTTCAAATCGCTTCGAGCCACTGGCTGAGACAACAATTGGAATGACCTGCAAATTTTTAGTGACTGTCAAACGGATTGTGGCACGACCGGGCGAATCGGCACCCTGACTCCAACGAGTGTAAATCGCTTCCGACAATTGTTTGTGCCAGCGCTCCCAGGCGAGCACCATTTCTTTCGAGCCACGGTCGGCACCCAGATTGAACTTATCGTCAGCTATTGACGCAAAGTCATTTGGTTTGAGAAGACCGAGCGAAACGTTGCCACCATCCGAAGCTCGTCCGGATAAGGGTTGACGAAATGCGGTCGTATCAACTAAGCGCCCTTTAAAAGAAGGAGCTGCCATAGGTTCGCCGCGACTGAGTCGTGTCGACTCTGGTTGGGCCGTTTGGGCCGAACCAGTGAATGCCGGACGTTGCAATCGAGTGATTGCATCTTCGCGTTCAACTCGTCCCTTCAAAACATTTTGAGCAAGGACAGGTGTGCTAGAAAGACCTACATTTGCTATCAACAATGCGACTGGTATCAGTTTTTTCAACGAATTCATGGCTTGAATTTCCTTGTCCATTTTACTTGTGCTTCTTTAGAGACCGCCGGTCAAAATTCCTAACATGCCGCCCATCAGGGCACCTTTCAAAACATTACCTTTCGATCCGTATGAAGAAGACGACCGTGAGCCCCACATTGCTCCCATCGCAGCGCCTGTGATTCCACCTAGAGCAGCTCTCTTAATCCTAGAATTGCTGCCACCGAGAATGCCACCACCAATTCTATCGGACGAACTTGCGCTCGACGAGTAACCTGGAGTAGGAGCAAACGGAACGATTGCATCAGTGTCGGCACCATTTCCTGCGCTTGCAATATAGTCGGAAGGAGCCGAATTCTGGCGAGATGGTGCTGCAGCCGGAGCATATCCAGGTGCATTGTTACCACCACGATTTCCTGAAGAAGTATCATTGGTCGCCAGACGCTGGTCAAGGTCACTCAATGCATCACGATAAAGCTTGTTATTTGGTTGGACCGCTAATGCTTGATTGAGGTGCAAACGCGACTTATTCAAATCGCCTTTTGCCTTCAAAGCTTGAGCCAATGCAAAGTGTACGTCTGGATCGTTTGGTGCTTGCTTTACAACAATTTCTAATTGTCTGGCCGCACTGTCAAATTGACCGTTTTTGTAAGCTGTTGAAGCTTGAGCAATCATAGATTTCAATTGATCGCGCTTGTCGCCGTCACGTTGTTGAGCTTCTCTTTGCTGACGCTCAGAGTCTTGTGCGATGCGATCAGCATTTTGCTTACGTTCGATTTGTGCAACAGCATCTTTCAATTCTGGATCGGAAGGATTGATTTGGCTGGCAATTCTATACTCACGCAAAGCTGTTTGCGTATCGCCACGGGATTCTGCAATGGCGCCCAGGTTGAAGTGAGCGTCAGCATTTTGCGAATCGAGGGCTACAACTTTCTTAAATACGGCTTCTGCCTCTGCAGTTTTGCCTTTGGAATACAGGTCGGTAGCGCGCTTAAGCATCGCGGTCGCTGAGTCTTCTTTAGTCGCAGCGTCAGGAGCATCGGCTTCATAAACTTGCTGTTGGACAGGCACGTCTTCAACCTTGCTCCATGGGCGAGTATCGAGTTGAGGAGCCATAGCCGGAGCAAGAAGCGAAGACGCTAGGCGCGCATTGCCTACAGAACTATCGAGTTTTGCCAGGCGCTCAGAGGTTGATCCGCTAGACTCGGTACCGAAAACGCGGATTTCGAGCTTACCGAGCCGTTCAGATTCGGACATACCCTTCTGGGTGCGACCAAGGAGCGAGTTCTCAATTTTCTCAAGACGAGCTTCGGAGCTGCCTTGTGACGGTGCGGCATACGCTGCCATCGGTGCGACGGTGCCTATTAACAACATCAAAGACTGCGCCAGGCTTAGCGCTATCCAGATTTTTCTATCCTTTCTCAGCATGGTGAAGCTCCCAAACACATTGACCGACTACTGCAGTCTTGCCTGGGTTAATCGACGCACTGCCAAAATTTATGTTCCTTGACAGCCCTCCGCAAAATCAAGTTTTCCTGCCAGGAAAACCTCATATGTACTTTTAAAGTTTTATGATTCTGAAAGCT
>JACMKL010000168.1 GCA_014380105.1 Candidatus Melainabacteria bacterium | reverse complement strand
GTTGAGTCAATTGAGTTGGTTGAGTCAATTGAGTTGGTTGAGTCTAGTGAATCTGAAGAATCTGATCAAACACCTCGGTTAACGGAATCAGATTCATATCAACCACCACAGGCTGAAGTCGAATCAGAATCTGAAACTTCTATTCCTTCATATGCATTAGACGTTGTATCCGAAACATTTGAGCAGGTTGACTGGAACGCTGAACCATCATCTGGTTTAGAGCAGTCTTTTGAAGAACTCCAGAGTGATGCATCAGAAGTAGTTGCTGAAGCAGAAGCAGTAGCAGAAGACCTTGCCGAACTACAAGCTGAATTAGAAGTTGAGATAGAAGCAGAAGACCCTGCTGAAGTTGAATCTTCTAAAGTTGAATTTTCTGAAGTTGAGACGCGTATTGCTGAAATAGCTGCTCAACCAGTTTTACAGGAAGATCTCCTGGTTGAACTTGGTCTAATTAAAGATTCACAGATCGCAGCTATTCGCAGAGAAAAAATGGTCTCAGGAGACCCACTAAGTGTAATTTTAGAGCGAATGGGAATTGCCGATGAGATGGAATTGTCAGACGCTTTAGATATGCAGTTTGGTGCCGGATATGTCTCGCTTGTAGATCTGAAGGTTGATCCTGAAATTCTGAATTTGCTTCCAGAAAGAGCTATTAAACAGTGGAAGATAGTTCCGATTGTTAAAACTGGAAACCGAGTCGTCATTGCTATGGTCAATCCAGACGACCTTTCTGCCATGAATGATGTCAAATTCCGTCTTAAGGGCAGCGAAATTAAAAAAGCCGTTTGCCTCGAAGATGATTTTGAGCACTTCGTGAATAGTGTTTTTTCTGCAGGCGCAGCAATCGCTGCATACGAGACCACACCAGTAATTGGTTCATTTGAAAGTGACCTGAAAACTGAAGATGTGAATTTAACTAATGATGAAATCTCGGAATTGGTTGCAAACTTAGACGCCGATTTGATTACGGAAGAAGTGTCAACTGATTTTTCAGACGCACCTAATGAATCGGATGTTGAAGAAACGCCCGAACCAGTTATCGAACTCGATTGGCAGTCTGAAGATGAGACGACTGCCAGCGGCTTCGATGAAGCGGCTGCGGGAATCTCCGACGAGCATGCTGCAGCTGTAGCGGAAGAAGAGTTAGAAACAGAAGAAGCAGTTGAAGAAGCAGTTGAAGAAGCTGCGGAAGTAGCAGCGGAAGTAGCAGCGGAAGTAGCTGCGGAAGTACTATCTGAAGAAGCCGTCCCGGTTGATTCTCTGTCGCAACTCGACAGTGAATTCGCAGCAGATGAAAATATTGTTTCTGAACCTGAGGCTGATTTTTCGCAAGAGGAAATTCAGAAGCCTGAGCTGGAACCTCAAAATACTGAATTCACGGCAGAACAAATTGCTGAAACACTCAATCTCAACTGTTTTGATGATGACGATGAAATTTCACTTTCAGTTGAGACAAATGAAATAGCAGAAAGTGCTCCAACGGAAGTCGTTGAAACAATTCCAATTTCAACTGAAACAGTCACACCAACAGAGCTGTCACCAGCTGCTACACCTTCTATAGCACCTCAAATTGCTACGACTATGGATGTTCCGCCTTCACCTGTTCAGCAAGCACCAGCAGAGCCTGAGCGAACCCCTGTCGCACCGCAACCAGCCATTATCAGTGCAGCACAACTGCCACCAGTACCTTATCCAGCGGCGCAACAATCCGCACCACCTGTGGTTCAACCTACTATTCCTGTTACTCCACCAGCTGGACAACAGTTCCAACAACTTGCGCCTGCCGCTTCTATTCAAGCTCAACCTGTTGCGGGTCCGCATTTAGGACCACAAGGTACGTCACAATCTCCGCCTCCAATAATTCGCCCATCGCAAGTGCCTAATATGCCTGCTACGGGTCAACCAGCCAATTCTCAACAAGGTAGCTTTGTGCCGCCAAAACTGTTGACTCCACAGCAGATGCCCAATTTCCAGAATATGCCCAGATCGAGTTTTCCGCCTGGACCGACGCAAATACCGACGCAATTGCCAGCAGCGCAAATTCCAGCGGCACAAATTCCGGCAACACAACAAACACAGCCTGCAACAGTGTCTCAACAGACAGCCAGCGCGCCACCTATTCAACCTGCCGTAGTTGCTCCGCCTCAGGCACCGCCAACAGCACAACCTGTTCCACAAGCGCAGGCATTGTCATCAGCAGCGGTCCAACCGCCTCCGGTCATTCCGGTCGTTCCTCAACCGATTGCTCAACAAATTGCAGCTCCAACAGCCAACCCACAATCAGGTTCAATACCAGCAACGATTAACCAACCGATCCAAGCGCCTCCGCCTGTGGTGCAACAAGTCAATTCTGCACCTGCACCTGCACCTGCACCTGCACCTGCACCTGCACCTGCACAAGTATTATCTTCACTGGTGAGACCGAGCGCTCCGCAAACACAAATTCCACCTGTCGCACCTTCAATACCACCTGTGCAAGTCCAAAGTGCAAATCCGACCCTTCCAATCCCGGCTCAAACATCAGGTTCTTTGCCTATACAGCAACAACCTCCAGCGATTCAAGCACAACAACTTCAATCACAACAAAGTTTGCCTCAAGTGCAACCGCCGCAGGTTGCGCAACAACAACAACAACAACAACAACAACAACAACTGCAAGCTCAACAAATTGCTCAACCGCAGCTACCTCAATTGCAACAGCAGCAGATTCCACAACAGCAACCGCCTCAGTTGCAGCAGCAGCAGATTCCGCAACAGCGACCACCTCAATTACAACCGCAACAAGTTCCGCAGCAGGCGCTTCCACCTCAAATGCAATCAGGTGTAGGACCTATTCAACCACCTCAAGCTAGTACCCAAGCACCACTGATGCCACCAGCTAGGCAATCCTTAACTCAATTGCAAAATCCATCGAATCCATCGATGCCAATGCCGCGAATAAATCCTAATCAAGTTCCGGGCGGCGCACCACAACAGACTGCTACACCGAATCAACAATCTGGAACTCATCCAGTCGTTCCGCAGACTGCGCCTCCATTGCCGCAAGCACCACAGCAACAGATTCCAATTCAGCAACAAGCTCAAGTCCCGCAACCGATTCAACAACCGGTTCAACAATCATCACCTCCTCCTGTTCAGCAGCAGCCTGTTCAGCAGCAGCCTGTTCAGCAGCAGCCTATTGCACCAGCGCCTATTCAACAGACCGTTCCTCCGCAAATGGCACAACCAAGCGCCCCACAAACTGTTCCACCACAGCAAGCGCTGACATCCCAACAGCAACCGGCACAACAACCGAGTGCCGCTCAACAACTGCAGTCACAAGTTACCAAAATACTGCCGGCTCAAACTCATTTAAATCCAGCGTTTAATGCTGTCCTACAAGCACCAAATACAACACCAGCTCCTCAAGCACCAAATCTGGTGGCGCCAAGTGCTTTCGTGCCTGCCGCGCCTGTTCCTGGTGCACCGCAACCGGCACCTGTTGTCGCCCCTCAAGCTCCGGTCGTTCCAGCAGGACCTGCTCCGTTAGATCCCAATCTACTGGCTCTCGCCAGAGACATTATCAATAAAGCTGCAGACAATGGATTTTCAGATGTACACATCGAGCCACAGCCTAATCATCTAGAACTTCGCTATTGGTACAACGGTGCTTTGATTGAAGCAACCAAGCTAGAAAAGCATATTCACGGCGAACTAGTTCGTTGTTATAAATCTATTGCCGGTCTTAATGCCGACGTTTCAAACAGACCTCAAGACCGTCGCCTCAAATGGACAGACACAGGACTGGAACTCGATATAAGAGTAACCACCATCCCAAGCGACAATGGCGAGATGGTGGCAGTATCAATTAGATTTCCTGACGATGAATAATTGAGTAATTAAAGCAGGCTTGGCGCAATCATCATCAGATCACGCTGCATATCTAACATGCTTTGATATCTGTTAGCAGGCTCCTTTTCCAACGCCGTCATAACGCAATTATTTAAAACAGCTGGAAAGCTTTTACCGGGCGCCGCTTGGTGAAGTTGCCTCGGCTTATCTTCCATATGCATCCGGGCAAGCTCTTTAGCATCGGTGCCAGTAAAAACAGCTTTACCAGTGAGCGCTTTAAAAAGAACACAGCCGAGAGAGTAGACATCCGCTCTTTGATCAAGCTTTTCCCCTTTCAAAAGTTCAGGACTTGGAAATCCGCAATTTCTGAATAGGGCCGGAATATCGACTGCGTTCTGTGTTTGATAGCCGATCTCTTCTGATTGATAGAAATCCAAAAGATAAGTAACAACCTGATTCTTTGCAGGAAAATGAACCATGATGTGATTAGGTTTAAGCGCAAGGTGCACAATCTTTTGCTTGTGTACCGCATCCAATGCGTGGCATAGCTGATTAAAAACAGTGATCAATTCAGCAGTTTCAATTTCGTCAGCTCGAAGCAATTGATCAAGAGTCGAACCTTCGCAAAATTCACCAACTTGATACGGGTTGTTTGCCGGTGTCAGTCCCATGTCCAGAGAATGCGCAACGCCTGGATGAGCTATCATCGCCATCATTTTGGTTTCGTTTTGAAATCTTTGAACCACATCTCCCAAATGCTTCAGTTCTGGCAAAAGAATTTTGATGATTACGGTTCTGTCTACAAGGAGATGTCTTGCTTTATAGACGCCTCTTTTACTGCCTCTGATTGGACCAGCCACGAGTTCATAATGATCGCCGATGACCGCCTTCAGCTGCGGTAATTCTTCGTCAACTTGATTCTCCTGCATCACAACCAAAAACGACCCATCTTTGGGGCACACAACAGCCTTGGCATCATGCGTGCTGTTGCAGCTTTTACACCATTTCACAGCGCATCTCCTTAAACATTTCCATTTTGCAATTCAGCAAATTGCCTCGAATGCTTGTGCATTCTCAAAATGTAGTCCACAGACTCCGCAAACGGGACTTACTCATTTTGTTTATCCCAGTCACGGGAGCTGGGTAACGCATTTTTCTCTTAGATTGCGCAATTTTTATGCTCTAAAGCTCAGAGACTCGTTTTTTGGCTGCCGGTACCCGGGCATCGGTTGATGGAGCCGATTCGATAAATTGAGTGAGTTCGGATTTTGCTCCCCCTTTGTCTCCTAGCTTTTCTAACGCCCTGCTGAGACCAAAATGCCCTTCCGGATCTTTCGGAGCAATTTGGATTGCTTCCTTGTAAGCGTCAGCAGCACCTTTCAGGTCACCATCGCTGAGCAAAGTTGAGCCGAGATTAATTCTAGCGGCAGTCAACTTCGGGTTGAGAGAAATCGCTGTACGTGCATGTTCAATCGCTTGTGGAAGCGCACCGGCACGGTAAAGAGCAACGCTCAAAGTGTTGTGCAGGTCAGCATTTTGTGGATAGAGGTTTAGCGCTTCTTGTAAATAGCGAATAGAACCTGTTGAATCATCTGCTTGACGGCTTGCTTCAGATAATGCCATCAATACATCTTTATCTCGAGGATTGAGGCGATAGGCTGTTTTCATTTGTGCTAAATATGCTTCTTTATTGCCTAATTTTTTCAGCGAGCGAGCATAGTTGTAAGCGAAGAGCGAATCGTTTGGTTTGGCGTCACATGCGCGTTTAAACATTTCTGAGGCTTCTTGCCAGTTGCCCTTGTAACCGAGCACGGTGCCGTAGTCGCTCAAAGCGTCAGCGTAAGTAGGGTCAACTGCCAGGGCCTGTTTGTATTCTGTAATTGCCGCATCAATTTGATTATTTACGACTGCCTGATTCGCTTTCATGTAGTGTGCTTCTGCTGAAAGAAACGCATTGACTGAGCTAGGGATACCGGAGACCTCCTCGGCAGGCGGAGTTCCGATGACGAGGTCATTGCCCGTCCAATTGGATTTCAACACTGGCGATTGTTTCTTTCCACCTTTGCTGAAGTGGGAGGTTTTAAACTCGGTCATTTCTTTTGCTTTTGCAAATGCTTGAGACAGAGGCACCAAGCCATCTTGCGCTTTCAAGCATTCTATCAAACTGGTTGAAAAATCATTGCCATAGGTTTCTTCGTTTGGACGACTTGAGGAAAGAATGATATTGCCCTTACCGAGCATGACCTTCTCAACGTCAATGTTGAAGCCGTGAAATATGGCTTTCGCGCCTGATTCTAAGTTTGCCGCACCACTGTATTTTGATTCAAGCACCAACACAATTCTGTCAGTCTTCAGATCTTTTCTGAGTGTACCCATCAAATCTTGCATCGAAATGCAAGTCTGATAGACATTGCTCAAAGAAGCATCATAAGTTGCTAAATACGTTCCACCTTCTATAAGTGGGAAAGCTTCAGTGGCAAGAAATACAACTATTAAATCGTCAGGACCAGCCAATTCACCAAGCCACTTGCTGCCGAGTGAATTTAAAATATTTCCGCGCGTAGCTGCAGTGTTTACTAAAAGTCTGACGTGGTCTTTTGCAAAACGACCACCCTTAGGGTCTGTCAGGTAGTTGTAGAAATTGTAGGCCGCTTTGTCCATTACCAAATCGTCGCCGACTAAACGTTGTTCGCCGAATTTAGAAATCCCTACAACCACAGCCCACTTCTGCTTTACAGGGCGATTGGCGGCAGGCGAATTAGGATTGATATCCTGCATTTCGGTAAATTGAATTCCGGCTGAAGGGCCTTTAGGCATCTCAGTCTCAGCAGAAAGAATCGGTAGTGGCATCGAGAACGCTATTGTTGCAAGCGAAAGAATTGATAGCACCGAGGATTTTGCGAACATTTATCTCTTCCTTTCTTTATTTGTGAGCGAGTGCGATATCGACCGCAAGAACACCTGTGTCCAGGCATACTAATCTTGTCACGTTGCTTTTCTTATTCGCTGCAATTGCCGAATTAGTGTCTACTGAATCAGCAGAAATAATTGCAGGTGCTTCGTCATCGAATGAAAGTTTCATTCGCGTCGGCACAATATCTTTCGAGCCTTCCTGACCGACGTAAGCCACTTCAACTCTGTCACTGAAAGCATTGGTGTCCATCTTTTGACGGGAAAAGACAAGACTCAATTTTTCGATTCCAGGATTGTTATCGAAAGCAAGCCAGCCCTCAAACGGCAATGGATAATCGATGTCCGCGCGCAACAGATTGTTTTTAGTTTCTTCTGGTGGGAACAAAACAGCTTTGCCACCACTTGTTCCTTGTTTCAATACAATGTATGCGTAGCCGTCTACATCAGGAATGACATGAAAGCGAATTTCATCTCCTGATTTAAAAGCCATGCGACTATTACAGCGGAATTTTTTCCCGCCACGCTTTAATTCGATCCAGTAGGAGATTCCTGCATTAGTAACGATCGTGTCATCCGCGCCTGGTGTCGCCATTGCCAGCGTCGATTGCGCCTCTTCTTTTTTTCGCTCTTCTTCCTTTTTCTTCGGATCTTGAGCAATCATGATGTCTGGTGTTTCTGCAATATCTTTATTGGATGCAACAGTGTTTGGTCCAGAATGAGCAAGCACTGAAGTTGGCAATTCAGCTACGTTTTTGTCCACCCAGCTGAGCAAATATCCCAACACTTTTTCTGAAAATTGATTGCTTTCAAAAATCAAATGCTCTGATTGACCACTCAAGACAAATTGACTATTAGGCGTGGCAAGGGCTTTCTTGAGGGCAAAAGTGCCAGCGGGCAAAACCAAAGTGTCCTTGCCGCCCTGGACGAAGAGTACAGGTGACTTGTTGATTAAGTGCGCCATCTCCTCATTCTTTTTCATGAAAGTCTGGAACTGCATGAGTTCTTTGATCGAGAAATCCATGCGAGCTAGTGGATCATTTTTCCATTCTGTTCTTAAGGTTTCGCTTGATGTGGACCGGCCCATAACCATTTTTCCAACGTTGATATTTGCATCAAATCCTTTAAATATGGCATTTAAAGCGATATGAAGTTGGTCGTCAGCGCCGTGAAAGCGATCGCCCGAAGGGACCGAACAAATCAATCCATTCACTTTGTTCTGATATCGCGCCGCACTGTGGAGAGCGATTGCTCCGCCCATCGATTCACCCATAAGAATGACCGGCAAATCTGGGTACTTGGTCTTAATTGCGGTTAGAAGCGAACCGACATCTTCAAGTGTGCCAGGAAGGTCGATTTTCTCGTAACCTTTCATCTTCTTCCAATCGCCAAACCCACGCACGTCCATGGAATAGGTGATTACGCCTTCCTTGGCGAGACGTTTGCCAATCGCTTCATAATTGCCCTTGTGCAGCCCCAATCCGTGGATGCAGAGCATAACGACCCGCGGCTGTACCGCAGTGTCCATCCAGCTCAACACAGGCACGTTGACGCTTGCTCGCGTTGCCGGTTTAACTGCCAATGCGCCTTGTTCTGGCAAAGCCAGACCACAGATTAAGGAAAACGCCAGGCAAGTTGCAATGTGCTTCATTATTGCTCCCGATTGTTCAGGTGTTCTGCCGCTGAGGAATGCCCCCGGCCACAAGATATGTATTATGACCCGAAGCTCAAAAAAATTAGGCGGACGGTTTGAAAGCTGGCATATCGTGCATAGTTGAGCGCAAACGTCCGGAAACCCTTCCCAGTACGGAAGTTTTTAGATATTCAGCCTCTTCCATACGCCCTGTTGCAAGAAGAAGTGCCGCATAGTTTTCAAGAACATTTATTACGTCAGGATGCTGACCGTTAAGTTTGGCAGTCCGAATGTCGAGGGCGCGTTTATACATTTGCTCAGCTTGAGAAAACTCATTTTGAGTGTGATGAAGCATCGCCAGATTGACTGAAACAGTGGCAACGTCAACGTGGTCGGCACCAAGATTACGCTCGTAGATATTTAAAATTTTTGTACACAGCGGCATCGCCTTCCGGTACAACGACTGCTCATAATACAAACCAGCCAGCTCGTTTAGGGCGTGAGCTACTTCAATATGATCAGGCCCGAATTGCTCAGTTTTTATTTCAACTACACGCTCCAAAATTTCTTGCGCATGAGTGAATTTTTGCTGGTTAGAAAGAGTCGTTGCAAGCTTCGAGAGCATGCGCGTTTGGCGCGGATCGCTTGCATCAAAAGTTTCTGCAATCGCAGCAGCTTGCATAAATAATCGCTCGGCATCAGCATATTTTCCTGTTGCCAGGCTGCTTTCTGCTTGTTGCCTAATGGCTTCGAAATCAGCTGTCATAACGCTCCCAGAAATGCACCGCTTATTGTATGACCTTTCTGCTATTGACTACCCTGGCGCTTTGAAAGCTTAATTAGCAGTTTTCTGCACAATCAATACAATGAAAGTTGCATGGATCTTCTCGCCGTCAACAACACTTCAATGTCTCCTTGTGAGGCACTCGATTGGGCACACCCTCTTGTCGCCCAATGGTTTGTTTCCCGTTTTGGCACGCCCACCGAGCCGCAGATTGCCGGATGGCCACCCATTCTTGAAGGTACGACCACGCTTATCGCGGCGCCAACTGGTTCCGGTAAAACGCTTGCAGCATTTCTGGTCTGTATCGATCGCCTGGTGCGGAAGGCTCTGACAGGCGGATTGAATGACTGTACAGAAGTCCTCTACATCTCACCTTTGAAAGCACTGAGCAATGACATTGAAAAAAACTTACAAGGTCCACTCAAAGAAATTTTCGAATTAGCGTTAGAGAAAAATATGCTTATCCAGGAAATTCGCACAATGGTGCGTACTGGAGACACCCTTCAAGTAGATAGACGTTCTATGTTGAAACGTCCACCGCATATCCTGGTCACCACCCCGGAATCACTGTACATAATGGTGACGGCAGACAAGACCAGAAGTATTTTGCGTGATGTTGAAACAGTAATTATTGACGAAATTCATGCACTGGCAGACGATAAGCGTGGCTCGCATTTGTCCCTTTCGTTGGAAAGACTTGAAGAACTCACTTGGAAGAAACCCGCCCGAATTGGGCTATCCGCCACACAAAAACCGATTGAACTTACAGCCCAGTTTCTCTCCGGCAATGATCGGCCGACCCCGCAGATTGTCGACGTTGGACACAGACGAAAACTCGACATCGCCGTCGAAGTGCCAAAAATGGCTCTTGGTGCTGTTGCAAGCAACGAGATGTGGGAAGAAATTTATGACCGCCTGGTCAATCTCATCTCAACCCACAACTCTACCCTCATTTTCGTAAACACCCGCAAACTTGCAGAACGTGTCGCTCACAACCTTCTCAATCGCCTGGGTGATGACTCGGTACTGGCACACCACGGCAGTCTATCTCGACAATTGCGGCTAGAGGCTGAGAGACGACATAAAGCTGGTGAACTGAAAGCCATTGTAGCCACAGCCTCGCTGGAATTAGGTATTGACGTTGGCGCAATTGACTTGGTCTGCCAAATCAACTCACCGCGCTCGATTGCAGTGGCCCTCCAGAGAGTTGGTCGAGCCGGTCACTGGCGTGGAGCGATTCCCAAAGGGCGAATTTTTGCCACCACAAGAGACGATTTAATTGAATGCGCTGCGCTTGTTAAATCAATCAAAGAGGGCGATTTAGATCGACTGATTATTCCCAAAGTACCAATCGACGTTCTTTGCCAGCAACTTGTAGCTGCCTGTTCGACCGGTGATTGGAAAGAAGACGAACTGTTCGCCATGGTCAAGCGAGCATATCCATATCGCGAACTAGAGAGACCTGAATTTGATCGCGTCCTTGAAATGCTCTCCTATGGACTTTCGGAAGCGCGAGCTCGCTATGGTGCGTTCTTACAACGAGACCGGGTCAACGGCTTAATAAAAGCCAGACGCGGAGCCAGATTAGCAGCCATCACCAATGGTGGTGCCATTCCAGAAACAGCACTTTTCACAGTTTTGGCCGAACCTGAAGGTTTGATGGTAGGAACAGTCGACGAGGATTTTGCGGTTGAAAGTTCCGCCGGAGACATCATGTTATTGGGCAGTACTTCCTGGTTGATTACCAAAGTGGAAGGAAAATCAGGCAAGTTGTGGGTAGTAGACGCTAATGGAGCACCTCCTAGTGTGCCCTTCTGGCGAGGTGAAGCGCCCGGTCGCACACGCGAATTGTCGTCACATGTCTCCGAAGTTCGTGATTTGATAAGCAAATTTGCGCTGGGAGTGCCATCGGATTTTGACGAAGAAACTTCGAAATATATAGGACCATCCGGCGCCAGTAAATGGTTAGAAATTGAATGCGGTCTCAGTCCAGACGCTTCAGATCAGGCAGTCTCATATGTTTTGGAAGGACAAGCACTGCTCGGTGGTGTGCCCTCCACAAATCTGATCATCGCAGAGCGTTTTTTTGATGAAGCAGGAGGTATGCAGCTGATTTTGCATTCTCCGTACGGAAGCAGAATCAACAAAGCCTGGGGTATGGCGTTAACCAAAAAATTCTGTCGAAACTTCGACCTCGAACTGCAAGCTCAAGCAACCGAGAACGGTGTCAACATATCGCTTTCAGAACGTCACAGTTTTCCACTCATTGATGTTTTCCAATTCTTAAGTGTAGAAACTGTCGTCAATGTTTTGGAACAAGCAATCTTACAGTCACCACTGTTCACGACCCGTTTTCGCTGGAGTGCCAACAGATCACTCGCTCTCCTGCGCTTTCAAGGCGGCAAAAAGGTGCCACCGCAATTACAAAGAATGCGCTCCGAAGACCTTCTCTCTGCGGTCTTTCCGCAAGCGGCTGCTTGCCAGGATAATATAGCCGGCGAAATTGAAATTCCGGACCATCCACTAATCAACGAGACAATGAAAGATGCTTTAAATGAAGCGTTGGATACACAGGGATTAATTGAATTACTGAATGGCATCAAGAGTGGTGTCATCAAAATTATGGCTGTCGACACACCGGCACCTTCTGTTTTTTCACACGAAATTTTGAATGCCAATCCTTATGCGTACTTAGACGATGCACCTCTGGAAGAAAGAAGAGCACGAGCTGTTGAGTTAAGGCGTGTACTTCCAGATTCGGTAGCTTTAACAGTTGGCAAATTAGACGAACATGCAATTATGCAAGTGCGCGTAGAAGCCTGGCCCGACGTTAGAAATGAAGATGATCTTCATGATTTTCTTTATACATCAATTGCATCTCCGCCTCATCTTACAAGCGAATTAAGACCTGGTGGCATGTCTCACTGGAGTGGCTTTTTTAGAGAACTTGCCAAGCAAAGACGAGCTGGCGTTGCCGTCGTTAACGGTCATGACTTCTGGGTCGCCACCGAACGCAAGGCGGTTTTTCTGGCAATATATCCAGATGCTGTTTTCGATATTGACCTACCGGATATTGAAGACAAAGTTTTAACGCGAGAAGAAGCGCTAGACTCCTTAGCAAAAGGTTGGCTTGCACACTTAGGACCTGTCAATTCAGCAACTTTGTGTCATGTATTTGGCCTCTCGCCATTTGATGTTGAATTGACTCTTGTCCGATTGGAATCGCAAGGCATGATCTTACGCGGCAAGTACACGGAAGATCGCGAAGAATGGTGCGACAGAAGATTGTTGGCACGAATTCATAGATTGACTGTTGATGGATTACGCAAACAAATAAAAGCAGTTACCCGCGAAGAATTTTTACTCTTCCTGACTCGCTGGCAGCATCTTGCACCTGGCACACAAGTCGTTGGTAAACGTGGTCTCCTTGAAGTTCTCAAACAGTTGCAAGGTTTCGAAATGCCTGCCAATGCCTGGGAATCGCAAATATTATCTAAGCGCATCAGAAAATATTCGCCAGAAGACCTCGACCATTTATGTATGACTGGTCTGGTCGGATGGGGACGTATTTCGCCCCACTCCGCGACAATTCCTACAAAAGAAATTGTACTTACACCTAGAAGACCCTTCAAACGAATCTTCGGAAACGTCCCTGATAAGACCGTTTTCAAATCAGAACCTACAAAGCCCGTAAAGCTAACAGTTCTAAAAGTATCCAGACCGCCGCAAGAAATTGGAACGGTAGAAAATTTTCTTGAGAAAGAAACCAGCTCACGTAGAATTTCTCCAACAAGTGTTTCGCCAGTTACTTTCTTTGTTAGGGAAAATTGCGATTGGATGGCATATTCCAAACGCTCGTCCGAGAGCAGTGATAAGGATTGTCTTAGTTCTAATGCTCAAGCCGTTTTTAATGCGCTAGAAGGACGTGGTGCATTATTTTTTTCAGACATCGTTAGAAAAACTGGTCTTTTAAAATCTGAAGTAGAATCGGCGCTGTGGGAATTGGTGGCAGCTGGCTTTGCCACCGCAGATGGTTTTGACAACTTGCGCTCACTGATCGATCCAAAACGCCGCAGCGGGCAAGGAAGCTCACGGGAATCACGCCCACGGCATGCGACAGGAAGGTGGTCATTACTTGGCGAACATGTTCTGGAGCCTGAGAAAAATGCAATTGAGGCTTCTTGCCTGACTCTCTTGAATCGCTATGGCATTTTATTCAAGAGTCTTTTAGCTCGTGAAACGACAGCGCCGACGTGGCGCGAATTGCTGCCTATTTTAAGAAGAATGGAAGCGCGCGGAGAACTGCGTGGAGGTAGATTTGTAGCTGGTTTTGCCGGTGAACAATTTGCCCTTCCCCATGCATTAGAGACACTTAGAGCCGGTCGCGAGCAGTCGCTAGATCAATTGCGAACACTTGAAATTTCTTCCGTTGACCCTCTCAATTTAAGAGGCATTATTTTGGAAGGAGAACGCATTCCAGCCATTTCTGGAAGGTTATTAAAATTCTTTTCTGACGAACCGAGTGCAGATGATTAGATTGTTTTGGCAGGAAATTCCAACCAAATACTGGAAGGCTTTTGCATCATATAGCCGCGATAATGCCGTTCCCAATTGTGCATAAAATCTTCTTCGGCCATTTCTTTCACGACTGAAGATGGCAATTGAACATCGATTTGTTTGCGTCTTCCATCGATGCGGTACATTACTCTGGCAATACGTTCTTCGCGAGAATAATAGGCAGCAATCGTTCGCCAACTATCCATAATTTTTGCTTCAAGTCGAATATTGAATTCATTTTGATTAGTTGAAGATTCACTGATTTGCACCCGGCAACAATCAGATAGATGCACAAGCGCACCAATTGAATGTTCCAAGTCGGGAGGCTCAAAAGTGTTTGATTCAGTTTCTTTCGGCTTAGCTGGCACAACAGCTGAATCTTCTAAAAATTGCACAGCAACTTTTGTGGCATCACTTTCGAAAGGAAGTATTTGTGGTGCCGGAGATTCTTCGTCAAAAGCGGTCGCCGATTCCACCCAAACTTCATTCGGCATTTTCAGAACGTCTTGTTCAGTCTCAGAAGTCGGAGGCTTTTGGAGAAAATTGGCGCGATATACCTGCATTTCTTCTTGGGTGGGCAGATAAATTGACTGACCCGGCTGAATATGCGGTACGCGCGCGTTGCCATCACCCATCATTTTCACTTGAGGACGATTGATAGTGATAAGTAATCCGACAAATCTTGGATCGCCAAGACTTCGGTCAGCAATTTTCTCGAGCGTGTCGCCAGCCAAAACGTAATATCGCGAGCGATTCAACCCGTGACTATTTCTCGTAGTGGTTTTGCGTGCTGCCCAACCAGTAATTTTTTGAATGGCGCCAATGGGGCTGCCAAAAATCCCGCTACCGTTTGTCGACATCAAACCCTGCCCAAATTCGACTCTGGATATTCATCCAACCTTGTCAAGATATGCAAAAACCATAGCTTTGCCAAGGGCGGTTTTTCGCATAAATCGAGAAAAGGGATGCTCAGGGTGGGGACATTCCCAGGCTTCACCGCCAATTTAATGTGGTTTCACCCAAGCTCAGCAATTATTGCTTGTCGATCACGATATTCGGATGCGGGCTGAGAAGGTCGATCGCAATTTCACCAACACTGTAATGGACGACTTCGCCGCCTTGTTTGTAAGACACTGAATCTTTATCGGACTTTAAATCTTCAAACGCCTCTTTGCCGCGTTGTGCATCAAACCGTTTGATCAGAGCGGCAGCGTAAAGACGACCAGGCGGTTCAGCATTGTGAATAAGCCATTCCAGATCGTTTTGGACGCGCTTGCCAGCTTGCGATGCTTCTTCGTATGCTTTTCGAGTCTGGCTCTTCTCGGCTGATGCGGGAATTCGTGCGTCCTCGAGTTGCTTTGCACTGCGTATTATTTCCAGGAAAGCTGGAAGTTTTACAGCTCTTTCGGGAGTATCTTCGGCGCGGGAGACAGGGCTAAAAATCGCCATGATCATAAACATAATAAATAGTGCGTTACTTGCTGCTTTCATGGGCATATCCAGTTTGTGGACCTTTTGCGTTAATCAATTTAGCACGGTTGCGCCGGGGCACGCTTCTAGTCTAGACCTTAAAGATTGGTAGTCGTCGCCGCCGATTAAGCTCAGTTGATGAAGGCAGGAGAATTTTCACGCATGTTAACCCGCCTCAAAAATCTCTGTGAATACTAGCTGGGACCAATACAAAGAAGCTGCCGAAGCAGCAGCGGCACGGGGCGATCTTGCCACGGCGGAGTCGCTTTGGACACACTTACTAGCAGCGGCTGATGTCGCCGGTAATCATGACGCGCGCTTTGCGCTGGGGCTCGATAGCTTGGGCAAAGTTTATTCGGCGCAAAAACGCTTTCTTCAAGCTGAAGCCGCTTACACCAAGGGCATTCAGGTCAAGGAAGCACTTTTCGGTCCGATGAGTATTGAAGTTGCGAAGACGTGCAATTTTCTTGCAGCAATTTGCTACGAACAAAACAAGTTTGAGAAAACTGAATCACTCGGCAATCGAGCTTTGCGTATATATCAATCGTTACTTGGTGCTGAGCACCCAGCAGTCACGACAATGGCAAACAACTTAGTTCGCTTGCGTCAAAAGCTTGGTCGAGTAACTAACACGGGTATGCCTGCGGCAAATCCGCAATATCAGCAGCAACAAGCGCAGCAGCAACAAGCGCAACAGCAACAAGCGCAGCAGCAACAAGCGCCGCAGCATCAAGCGCCGCAGCCTTCGCAACAACCCTCGCAACAACAAGTTCCGCAATACGCGCAGGCGCAGGCGCAGGCGCAACAGCAACAAGCGCAGCCGCAACAGCAACCGCAACAGCACTCACAACAGTTGCCACAGCAGCAGCAGCAGCAGCAGACACAGAATGTTAATCAGGCCCCGATGCGACCTCCTGCTCCTGGTGTAGCGGCTCCCGCTTATGCCCCAAACTATCAGGCTCAACCGGTCATGCAGAATTACGCACAGCCGAATCAACACGCTCAACAATCACAGCCTGCACCCATCCCGCAACCACAACAAATTCAACAGCAAGCACCACGACCTCAAATTCAGCAGCCGCAAGTTGCACCAAATTATGGTCAACAACCTGCTCCATCGCACACTGCCGCACAACCGAATTATTCTAATCAACCACAAGTTCAGAGCGGAAATTATTCACAACAACATCAAGCCGCGCCGCCACAATATGCTCAACCAGCGCCCGTTTCACAGCCTCAATCACAACCTCAACAACCGCAACCGCAGTATCAAACACAACCGCAATTACAACCACCGCCGCAACAACCCGCTCAGCAGCCAATGCCGCAACCGATGCCACAACAGCAAATGCAGAGCGGAAATTATGGACAGCAATATGCGACGCCACCTCAACAGAGTTTAAATAACAACTATGGACAACATGCACCACAATACGCACAACCGCAACCGCAGCAACAACCGCAGCAGCCACAGCCTCAATTGCAGCAATACCAGCAGGCCGCAGTGTATCAGCAACCTCAAGTTGCAAATTATGCGCAACCGGCGCCTGCGCCACCACCACCAACACCACAACCACAACCTGTATTCAGGTCACATATCCCAACTAGTCCACAACTTCCACCACAAATGCATCAACCTCAAGCAGCACCTGGTGCAGCTGATCAGGCGCCTGCTGCCGCCGAAGAAAAGCTCCCCACGCCAACTCAAGCCCGTGCGATAGCTGAGCGTAAAGCAAAACAAGCAGAGCAAGTTTGCGAAGTTTGTGGGCGTTTCTACAGTGGTCCAGGATGCATGTCTTGCACTCAATCTCTGGCACCGATTGATTTCGGTTTTGATGCACTCAATCCAAAACGCAACAAAGACCAACGCTGATTGCCAGCGCTAAAAATACAAAAAATGTCGCAAATTATTTGAAAGCGTCTTCGATTGCCGCTCTTGCCGCTAACTCGCCTTTGAGTGTATCCAGTAATTCGAGTTCACGCTTTAATCTTGCAGCAGTGTTGCACAGCTCAAGCATTTCCTGGCGATCGTGAGACGAACTGAAAAATAGTGACGCCACCCAGAACGACAGATGAAGCGGATCGGTCGGTAAATCTTCGGGAATGACAGTCTCTTTGTTTGTCAATTTATTAGCGAGATTAACGACA
Organism: Candidatus Melainabacteria bacterium; assembly: GCA_014380105.1. Lineage (GTDB taxonomy): Bacteria > Cyanobacteriota > Vampirovibrionia > Obscuribacterales > Obscuribacteraceae > QKMZ01. The sequence continues at coordinate 5,221 of JACMKL010000168.1, read as the reverse complement.
GCGCGCAAAGATTGATCCACTTTTTCACTGAGTGTGAGAGTTTCAACCTCAAATGGATCGTCGTCCAGCCACTCAACTTTGCCTATTAAATAAGGTTTCTCTTTTACAACTTCAACGACACGAAAGCGCTCTTTGCCCTGAGTCATGATATTCATGCGCCCGTCTTTGAGTTTAATCACTTCCTTAATTTCAGTGGAGCATCCAACATTCACCGATTTGGAAACTGTTGGATTCCAGAGCAGGACACCGAACTGCTTGTCCGTCTCAAGCACGGTATTGATCATAAGGCGATAGCGGTCTTCAAATATATGAAGTGGCAATGGGCGACCAGGAAATAGCACCACATCCGGTAACGGAAACAGTGGCAGTTCGCAAATTGAGACTGATGATGGAGACGCCATGACAGAGATCTACCCGAAAAAGCCGATATCTCTATCTTATGTACCAAAAAACGACATGATTTTGCTCATTTGGGGTTCAAAGAACGCATGTCCCACAATGATCTTATTGACAACCCGCCGATCGACCCTTAAAGTAGAGCTTTACCGTGCCCAAGCCCCGACTTACCACTATAGTTTCGTACTAGTTCGCCCCTGAGCTAAAGCTTTTGTGGCGCTCTTTTCGGTTTTTAATCGATGGCAATCGACAGCGCTAATATTAAGGATGTGCAAGTTGAACCTGAGGTCGCCACAAGAGGCGATGCAACAGGGACGGCTGGAGACCTTTCACGCTCAGTAACTGCGAGCACAGAAGACTGGAGAAACGTCTTCGGTGCTCCACGCGACAGCAAAAGTGATTCAGAATTCGAGAACGAACTGACTTTCACAGCACTTTACTCAGGCGAAAATCCTGCCGAGAAAAGCGCAGTCACACCGGGTAAAGCTGCTGAATTAACACGAGCCTTTAGCGCGGAATTAGCAGAAAAAGGAATTCTTCCAGCTCTGGCTGAGGTTTCTCGAACTACAACAGAAGTAGCTAGAGTCGAGCCAGGAGTCGAGAAGATTGAACCGGCGAAACTTTCCGCCCTCGATAAAACGACCCCACCAGCGGACGGGAAAGTTGGCACCGTCAGTGACCAACAAATTGCTGCTGCACTCAATGACAAAAATATGGGTCGTGACATCAAGCGTGATGTCGAGCCAATTGACGTTACTGTAGGCAAAAACGACACACTCTGGGGCATTGCGCGCAAACACTTAGGCAAAGATGCCACACCAAATGAGATTTGGAGACATGTTCAAGAGATTGCCAGAGAAAATGGCATCAAAGATCCCAATAAAATTGGCGACGGAAAAAAACTGCGAATTCCTGGCCACGATAAAGATGGTGGCTACATTACCAAGGACGCAGAAGGTAATAAAACTACCCGCGGTAAAGACGGTTCAGTGACCATCGAAAATAAAGACGGCTCAGGTTATAAACGTGGTGCAGACGGCAAAGAAGAGCGATGGGACAAAGATCATCCGAGAAAAGAAGACGGTAAAGATAAGCCCATAAAAGAAACAGAGGAACAGCGCAAAGAGCGCGAAGAAGCTGAAAGAAGAGCCAAAGATAGCCCAGAACTTACTAAAGAAAGGACCACACTTCTTGAAACTGCCGAAAAGAAATTCGGCAAAGACTCAGAAGAGTATCGCAAGTTTACTGAAGACATGCGGAAGTTCGAAGATCGCTCCAAGCGTGGCGAAGTTTCTCAGGACGAAGTTGCCAAAACATACAAGCAAATAGACCGTTTGTTGAATGCAGACAATGCCAAAATTCCTGAAGCACAAAGAAAAGTACTCGCCGAAAACATCATGTATCACGCTGGTGATCCAAAAAATATCGACCAGGGCATGTACAACACCTGCAACGTAAGCACACTTCAAGAAAAACTCTTTACTAAAAATCCTTCAATCGCCGCCGAGATGATCACATCCACCGCAATAGACGGACAATGGAAAGCACCGGACGGCAAAACTATCAAAATAGATCCGCAAAGCCTTGAGCCGAGAGCGGAATCGCGCACACATCCACCTGCTGATGGCAATCGTAGTTTTGCAACTCAAGTAATGAACAATGTTTTGGTCAATGACCAGATACAACGCCGCAATCCGCCAGCCACCTACAGTCAGATTTCTCGAAATCCGGACGGTAGCGCTCTTAAAGATGGCGATACTGGCGAGCGACTTTTTGATACCAAAGGGCGTGAAATCCTTGACAAAGGCAAGCCTGTTCGCAGTCCGAGTGTCTTATCTGCAGAAATGTCGGATGCTGTCACGCGTTTAACCGGTGAAAAGCACTTCGTGATTTCCAACGGTAAAACAGACGCTGACCCGCGCTTGGCTCAAGTCAACAGTCGAGAAGATTTGGACCGCACTCTAAAAGATATGAAAACAGATGGAAAATTGCCTGCCGTCATTCTTCTTGATTCCAACCATCCTGCGTTTGGTGGCAGAGGCGGCGATAAACCAGGTTGGCACGTTGTTAGCATTACAGGCTATGACGAGAAGACAGGCAAAGTAACAATATCCAATCAGTGGGGCTCAAAGAGCGACCGCGAAATTTCCATAGATGATCTCTACAAATCAACTCGCGATCATACTAAAGATGGCACCGGCACTACGACATACCAACAAGCCAGCGACAATTTCAACAACAACGACCAGTTAGAAAAAGATGGCGGTCGCACTCGTTCGATCATCAAGGACAACACAACGGGCGATATGCTATACCTCACAGACAGAAAATCTAGAGATGAAGCAAAACGCATCGAACAAGAACAAGAAAAAATGTACAACACCAAAGATTGGCAACAACAAGGTCCAGCACCAAGGTTAAGTCCGAACAAGATGGTTCCAATCAGATAGAGAAAGTCCGAACGCAACTAGCCAGCAGATACTAAGGGAGATTTTTATGGTGTTTGATTTTAATCAGTTTGAATTGCAAGCTGAAGAAAAGGCTAAACCTGTTGCTGCTGAGGTTTTTCTGAGCGAGGTTCGAGGCGTCCAAGACAGGACCAAAATTGCCGTGCAAAATCCTACCAAAAAATTCGACACTCAAGAGTTGTTCGGTTCAATGACCGTGCCATCGTCCTGGCAGTTAGACAGCGACAACTCAAATTCTGGTGGCGGCTATCGACATACTTTCAACTATCCAAATCAAGACGTTGAGCTAGCAGTTTCCGGCCGCAATGCACCACTATCAGATAAAGATGGCAAAAGCTTTCACAAGCTACTAACCGACAATCCGGACCTGAGAAATTCAAAAGTACTATACGATAAATCTTGGGATACAGATCCGAAATTCAAAGATGATCCGGCCCGACAACAAGCATTAAAAGAGATGATGAAAAATCTCACCAATGTGCTCGGACCAAGTCACATGGGTGACAATCAATTTGTAAATCGGGCAGGCCCTACAGATAAGTATGCACCTGCCTTCCACGTTGATCGTCTCGAACTGAAAAATGTGAATGGTAAGACAGTTCTTGCCGCCGAAGGATATTTTGTCAATAACAAAACTGGCAAACCTTCGTCCCACTTTTCCGGGATTTTCGCTGAAAAGCGCACCGAGGGCGGTAGCATCGTAAATCAAATCTCACTTCAAAGTGGTGACAAATTTGCTCATGAAGCCAATCGTCTCACCTATGAAAAGACGCTCAAATCAGTCACCTGGTAGGACTATTTACCTCCATTCAGTAAATACTTTTCTACGAACATTACTGTGGCGTAGAATTGATAATCGCTGTTTTTCTTTTTAGCAAAGCCATGTCCTTCGTCTTTCGCCGACAGATACCAAATTGGTACACCACTTTTCTTGGTAGCATCGACGATCTGCCGAGCCTCGCTGGCAGGAACGCGCGGATCGTTTTCACCTTGAACAACAAATAGCGGTTTGCTTATCTTATCCACCTTATTCATCGGCGCGATTTTCTCGAGAAACTCACGCATCTTCGGAATTCTCTCATCACCATATTCAACTCGACGCAAATCTCTTCTGTATTCTTGAGTGTGTTCGAGGAAGGTGACGAGATTAGACATGCCGACAACATCTACAGCACAAGCGATTTTTTCTGGATAAAATGTCGAAATGGCTAGTGTCATGTGACCACCATAGCTGCCGCCAGTAACCATAATTTTCTTCGCATCGAGATCATCACGTTTGGCAATCCAATCAAAAAGCGCATCAATATCTTTGTATGAATCGACACGACTAAAACCATTATCCAATTTCAAGAATGTCTTGCCGTATCCCTCAGAACCACGAACGTTTGGGAAAATCAGGGCGACGCCGAGTTCGTTAAGATAATAATTGAGGCGACCTTGATAGATCGGTCGGGACTGCCCTTCCGGTCCGCCGTGAATAATAACCATGACTGGTCTGACGCCCGTAAATTTTTCATGGGGCTTGTAATACAGTCCGGAAATTTCTTTTCCGTCAAAGGTTTTCCATTTGATCAATTGTGGTTCTGAGAAATTCGAGGCATTGACAGGACCTGTTTCGCTGACTGTCCATCTTTGGATTGCACCATTTTCGGTATCAAGGCTATAAACGTCAGTTGGGACGCGAGCGCTTTGAATGTGAAAAGCAAGGTCATGATTATTCTTGTGCCATTCCAAACCAAATGCCATTCCGCTCGGAATGTCTTTTGCCAGCGAATATTTGCCGGTAGCTGTATCCATCAAATAGAGTTTTCCAAAGCCATCTTCGTTGGCAACAAAAGCGATTTTTTTACCGTCATCGGACATATCGAATTCGTCTATGTCCCACTTTATGTCACTGGTTAGCGGCGAAATTTTCTTGGTCGCCAGGTCGAGATAGCTCAAGGTCAAGAATTCAGAGCCACTGTCAGTGGTGAGATAAATTCCTTTGCCATCAGGCGTGAAGCGGGCGTTTTTGTAACTCGCTTCCTGACCGGTTTTATGTTCTGTCAACTCGGTCATGGAGCCAGTGTTAGCGTCAACGAGCCACAGATAGCTTTCGTTTATCGAGCGTTCTTCATTGGCTATTAATGTTTTGCCGTCATAAGAAAAATCGACAATGTCCCAGCCTTCTCCTTTCACAGCAGCCAACATATGGTCAGTTTTTGGATCGCGCGGATCAACCAGGTAAATGTCATTGTTTTTGCCATCACGACGACTAGAATTGTAGGCAATTAATTTGCCGTTTTTCGAAAATATTCCGCCTGTGTTACGCGATTTTCCATCAGTCAAAAGAGTGACATCGCGTGATTTCAAATCAT
>JACMKL010000167.1 GCA_014380105.1 Candidatus Melainabacteria bacterium | reverse complement strand
CGCCACGATTCGGACAGGCTGCCGATTCGCAGACCGTGTGCAAGTCGTGATCGTCGATTAAACCTTTGACGCGCTGATAACCCTCGCCAGTCGGGAGGCGGACTTTAAGCCAATCGGGCTTTATCAGTTTTTCGTCAGAACCTTTATTTTTCATTCAACTTTCCGCTCGAAAACACGGTCTTAGTGTTTTCTTCACGCCCCGATTTATTGCCCTTGCTGGCTTCTATATGACATACTTTTAGATGCCTTCCTAAGAATCGTCAAGCAGGCGGAATTCTAGCAGCTTTCAGGCTGCTAAAGCCTCTATTAAACGAGTTATAGGTTGACTTTACGAAACTAGTGGACAAGGACGCTTAAAAGCCATGCCTAGAAAATCAATCGAGCTGCCAAAAATTGAGTATCTGTCCATTCTCAACGAGAACGGCGAACTCGACAAAGAATTAGAGCCAAAGATTGACCCGAAAGGTTTGATCGAGATGTACAGGTACATGCTGCTCGCCCGTCGCACCGATGAGCGCATGCTCTTGATGCAGCGCCAGGGTCGTTGCGGCACTTTCCCGCAGTCTTCCGGTCATGAATGCATCAGCATGGCGTCGATTTTCAACATCAATAAAGATGACTGGCATGTGCCTGCTTACCGCGAATTGGCCGGTTTGCTCTGGCGCGGTTGGCCGCTCGAAAGCATCCTTCTTTACTGGAATGGCTTTGAAGAAGGCGCCGCGCCACCTGAAGGCGTCAACGACTTGCCTGTTTGCGTTCCGATTGCCAGTCAGTTGCTGCATGCAGCCGGTATCGGTATGGCAATCAACATGGAAAAAACTGAGAAGGTCGTCATGACCTATTTCGGTGACGGCGCGTCATCCGAAGGCGATTGCCACGAGGCGCTCAATTTTGCTTCAGTCTTCAAAGCGCCAGTTGTTTTCATGTGCCTTAACAACCAGTACGCAATTTCAGTGCCTTTGTCGAGACAGATGGCCTGCGAAACGATCGCTCAACGGGCGGTGGCATATGGAATGCCGGGAATTCGTGTCGACGGAAACGACGTGCTTGCCGTATATCAAGCTGCCAAAGAAGCGGTCGAACGCGCCAGACGCGGCGAAGGTCCATCGCTAATCGAATGCTTGACCTATCGTGTCACGCCACACACTACTTCCGACGATCCGAAGCGCTACCGTTCTGATGAAGAAACCAAAGAATGGGTTCTCAAAGATGCACTTCCACGCTTTGCAAAATACTTAGACCAGAAGGGCGTTTTGCCTGAGGCTAAACGTTTGGAGATGGAAGAAGAAATCGACAAAACGATCAAGGCAGCCGTGCAGAAAGCGGAAGTAATGTTCCAATCTGACGAATTGCTCAATCCATTACACATGTTCGATTATTTATTTGCAGACATGAGTCCGGCGCTCCAAGAGCAACGTGACGAATTGGCAGAACATTTTAAGACCAAAGGGAAGGACTGGACCAACCCTCAAAAGAAAGAGAAAACTCCGGCGTCACCGCGCGCGTAATCAGCTCTTCTTTTCGGTAGAAACCAGACCTAACTCGGGAGAAAGATAAAATGGCAGAGATGAATATGGCAAAGGCGATTAACCTCGCACTTTTCGAAGCCATGACCAGAGACGATAAAGTTATTGTGATGGGCGAAGACGTCGGCCCTGACGAAGGCGTTTTCCGAATCACCGAAGGCTTATTTGCGAAATTCGGCGGCGACAGAGTAATTGATACTCCGCTTGCAGAATCAGGCATCATCGGCACTGCAATCGGCATGGCGATTTTCGGAATGCGTCCAGTCTGCGAAATTCAATTTTCCGGATTCGACTATTACAACTATCACCAGCTAGAAAGTCACGCAGCGCGATTCCGCAACCGCACGCGCGGCAGACTGACAGTACCAATGGTAATGCGTGCACCATACGGTGGTGGCATCCGCGCTCTGGAGCACCACTCAGAGAGTCGTGAAGCAATTTATGCTCATACCCCCGGTCTAAAAGTCGTTATTCCATCCGGACCTCGCAACGCAAGAGCATTACTCCATGCGGCAATTCAAGATCCGGATCCGGTTATTTATTACGAGCCGAAAGCTTGCTATAGATTGTTCCGCGAAGATGTTCCGGAAACTATGGAAACTTTGCCAATCGGTAAAGCGCAAATTGTAAAACAAGGCACCGACATCACATTGATTTCATACGGCGCCAGCATGAGAGCCACTCTCGAGGCTGCTGAAACTTTGGAAGAAGATGACGGCGTCAAAGCAGAAATCGTCGACTTGCTCTCGATCTGCCCACTCGACACAGAGACTATCGTCAACTCAGTCAGAAAAACCGGACGAGCAGTTGTTGTGCACGAAGGTCCACGCACTTGCGGATTGGCTGCCGAAGTAATCGCTCGAATCAACGAAAAAGTTTTGATGTTCTTGGAAGCACCAGTTGTGAGAGTGACCGGCTTCGACATTCCAATTCCTTATTTCTCAAAAGAGCAAGCTTACTTGCCTGATGCAGAGAAGGTTTTGAAAGCAGCTCGCGAGACGTTATCTTTTTAAGACTGCGTCTAAATTGAGTCTTCTCTGATTCAGAAACCCTTTCATTTCTAAAGGACAAATTAAATGGCAGTAGAGTTCAAACTACCGGACCTGGGCGAAGGAATTCACGAAGCTGAAATTCTGGCGGTCAAGGTTAAAGAAGGCGACACCGTTAAGGAAGACCAGCCAATTTTCGAAGTTGAAACCGACAAGGCCGTGGTCGAAATACCATGCCCGGTGGCTGGAACGGTTGAGAAGATCAACGTCAAAGTAGGACAAACTGCCAAAGTTGGAATGGTAATGATGTCATTCATTACTGATGGTGCGAAGGCTGAAGAAAAACCTGCCGCCAAGAATGACGTTGCCCGGGAAGAGAAAAAAGAGCCAGTCGCTGCCGCTGCAAAATCAGCAAATAGCGAATCGGCAAAAGTCTCCGGCGGAAGCGACCATGCCACCAACGGTAGAGTAAATATCACAGGTCCGGTTCCAGCCGCACCTGCAGTGAGAAGACTGGCTCGGGAACTTGGTGTTGACCTCACCCAAATTCACGGTTCTGGTCCTGCCGGGCGCGTACTTAATGAAGATGTACGCAGCTTTGCAGCAGGCAAATTAGAAGGTCGTCTGACTACGGCAGAGCGTCCGGCGCAAGGACAATCGGCGGCAGGTAAGGGCGACGACAAGTCTTCGAAATCAGACAAAGTTGCCGCACCATCTCTCAAAGACAAATATGGAAGTGGCGACGGCGAAAAATCCGGCGGCGCACCGTTAGAGTTCGCTGGTGGAAATTTGCCTCCGGCAGAATTGCCTGACTTTACAAAATATGGCGCCGTTGAGCGCGTTCCGCTTAAATCAATCAGACGCAAAATCGCTCAGAACATGACGATTGCCTGGTCGAGAATTCCGCACGTCACTCACTTTGACGAAGCGAATGTCACATCATTCGAGCCACTAAGACTCAAGCACGATGATAAAGTGCGAGAGCAAGGCGGCAGACTTACCCTCACAGTACTGACTTTGAAAGCAGTCTGCAGCGGTTTGAAAAAGTATCCGCAATTCAATGCCAGCCTCGATGAGCGCTCAGGCGAAATTGTTTTCAAACACTTCTACAATATCGGTATTGCAGTTGCGACAGAGCGCGGTTTGATCGTGCCTGTCATCAAGGATGTCGACAAAAAATCGATAATTCAACTCGCTCAAGAATTGAAAGATATTGCAGAGAAGACACGCTCCGGCAAAATTGAATTAGACCGACTTCAAGGTGGCACATTCACCATCACCAATATTGGTGCCATCGGTGGAACCAGCATGTCACCGATGATCAATTATCCAGAATGCGCAATTCTTGGCATGGCTCGCGCAGCAGACAAACCAATTGTTGTTGCAGGAAAAATTGAAATCGGCACAATCATGCCGCTTGCTCTTTCATTCGACCACCGCATCGCCGATGGTGCTGAAGCCGCTTACTTCGTCCGCCATATTATTGAGCGGCTTGAAGACCCATTCACCTTGCTCTTGGAGGCTTAAACCATGGTTGTTGGAGAAATGGTGCAAGAGGTTGACCTCGTTGTTTTGGGGGCCGGACCTGGTGGATACACTGCTGCTTTGAGAGCAGCAGAGCTCGGAATCAAAACGGTGATGGTTGACGCAATGCCTAAGCCGGGCGGCGTTTGCTTACACATGGGTTGCATTCCATCAAAGTCATTGCTACACGCTGCCGAAGTAATTAACACAAGCAAGAGCGCCAGCAAATTTGGTCTACACTTCGCAGATCCAACATTGAATGTTGATGAATTGCGGACATGGAAAACATCAGTCACTGACAAACTCGCTTCTGGCATTGTTGGAATGTGCAAGTCAGCCGGCGTTGAAATTATTCATGGACAGGCGCAATTTAGCGATCCGAAAAGCATTCGTGTAGAAGTGCCAGGCGAAAGTGCGATGCGTTTGAAGTTTAAACATTGCATCATTGCAAGCGGCTCAAGACCAACCGTAATTTCAAAATTGTTCAAAAATCCAGCCGACATGGAATCGGATCGCATCATGGATTCGACCGGTGCGCTCAATCTAAAAGACGTTCCAAAATCACTTCTAGTGATTGGTGGTGGATATATCGGACTTGAAATGGCCACTGTATATGATGCCCTCGGCAGTGAAGTGACAGTCGTTGAAATGACCGATGGGCTCCTTCCCGGAGTTGACCGTGACCTTGTAAAACCACTGGCGACCCATCTTACCGGTAAATTGAAAAATATCTTCCTGAACACCACAGTGGTCAGTTTGGAAGTGGTAAAAGATACCGTGGAAGTTGTTCTCAAAGGTAAAGACGTACCTGAGAAAATCACTGTTGACCGCGTTCTTGTTGCGATCGGTCGTCGTCCAAATTCCGATAATATCGGACTGCAAAACACGGCAGTGATTGTCGACGAGCATGGTTTTATAGCTGTTGATGCGCAATGCCGTACTGCTGAGAAGAAAATTTTTGCAATCGGGGACGTTTCCGGGCAACCGATGTTGGCTCACCGTGCAATGCGTCAAGGTCAAGTGGCAGCCGAAGTTTTGGCAGGTCGCCCATCGTCCTTTGACAATCGCGCCATCCCTGCAGTCGTTTTTACCGAACCTGAAATTGCCTGGTGCGGAATCACCGAAAACGAAGCCAAGGCACAAGGGAAGGAAGTTGGCGCCGCCAAATTCCTCTGGTCGGCATCTGGCAGAGCGATGACTTTGGCTGAGCCGGTCGGTCATACAAAAGTCATTTATGACCCAGAAACCACCGCCGTGCTTGGCGTTGGCATGGTCGGACCACGGGCCGGCGAATTGATCGCAGAAGCCGTTCTCGCCATCGAGATGGGCAGCGTGCTGGAAGATCTGGTTGTTGCCATCCATCCGCATCCGACTCTTTCTGAGGGCTTGATGGAAGCTGCTACCACTGCTATTGCCCGCATTGAGCGACAAAGAGCGCGCGATATGGAAAAAGCTGGAAAGTAATTTTCCGAAATCTGTCGTAAAACATATACGGTCGCACAGCTACCTCAGCCAAGCGGGTATATTTATCCTCTGGGATTCCGCGCGACAAAGGCTGAAATTATCAGCCATTGCCCTCTTTATAAGACTGCTTAGTCATTTTTCAAAGGGGGCATAACCAGTTCTAGGCGTTCGGGCGGACGGCACAACGGGAAGTACTCTCCTTGAAGGAGCACGCATGGCTAGCGAAGAGTCCGTAAAATCGGAAAGCTTTGGCTCTGCCGCGCACTTGATGATCGAGGCGCTGGAGAAAGCCAGTAAGGAGCTTGAACAAACAGTCGAAGGCTGTTTGACACAGGTGCGCGACCACAGCGAAGGTCTGGAAAAGTCGCTGGCATTGCGTTTAAAGAAATTTTTCGACCAGTCGGGCAGTCTGCTCGACGGTCAAATTGATGACCTTGGCAGTAAAAAAGAAGAATTTTTAGAGCGTCTTCAAGAGTTTGAACGTTCCGAATTAGAAACGTTGACCACGACGGCTAAAGAAATTCGCCAGCAGGTCAATGCCAAGGCGCAACAATCGACCGACTCCATCAACCGACTGGTGGAAGAGCAAGTTCAAGAATTGCGCGCCTTCATGGAAGAACCCAAGCCTTTCCTTCACGAAATTGTGGAAGCAAAGCTCGAAGTAATCAAAGAGATAGGACGAAACAGCAAAGATCGCGTGGAAGAAGCAGAAGCTGAGCTTGAGAAAGTAATCTCAGAGCGCGCCGAACATTTCGACAAAAGCATTCAAAAGGTCGTTGACGATTCAAAACGGAATGTCGAAGACCGCCTTGACGAGCATAATCGTAAGTTCGAAGCCAGCATTCAATCTGTGATGGATAGTTTGACTGAAGCCGTCGGCACCGCTGGCGACGAGTTAAAAGACCGCGCACATGAAGGACGTCAGAAAGTAGACGAAGCATCTGAAAAAGGTCGCGATCGCCGG
>JACMKL010000020.1 GCA_014380105.1 Candidatus Melainabacteria bacterium | reverse complement strand
TGGCAGTGAAGTGCGATATTTCTCCAGAAGTGTGATTGCGGAGCAGGACATGGCATAGACTAAAAAAGCCGGCAAATCTGCCGGCTTCTTTCTTCCGTCCTTATTGCCAATTCCCTCTCTGAATTTTCTCCAAATGCTTTCTTACCCAGCGCATTAAGACAATTCCTTTCACTTGTGCAGGAAAAATGCCTGTGCCGGTATCTTTGATCGCGACTGGAAATTCAAATTTGAATGGTTCGATTTTGTACCAGAGTTCGCCATCTCTGTAGCAGACAAATTCTGCGACAGTATTCTTGACGAGTTGCTTTAGAGTGAGGTTCATTTTTAATACCTACCTTTGAGTTGTGGGAAGCATTGATTCAAAGGCAACACAACTTGTGGCACCGATAGCGGTGCCGCATTCATTCGGGCGTATCAATCTTTGACGACGCTGTTGTTTGAATCACAATGCCGATGAATATCCAGCTTGTTGATTGAGTTTTGAATTTATCGCGAGCGCGGCGGTGTGGCTACGCCCGCACTGCGTCATCGACACCGAAGTCGAAGCTTAGGCTGAAAAACTTGATTGTCTGAATGGAAAGCGAATTCATTGCGCTCTGCCTCATTGACGTCCAACCTTCACCTTACACTGAATTATACGCATGCGTCAATTATTTATTTTGTCCCAATCTTATTCGCTTCAGCAAATCATTGAGAGCCGGACGTGCTTTAGGTGCTTCAGGCAGTGAGCTTAGTCTTGATGCTTCTTCGACTTCACTTCGGAGGCGCAAGTATTCTTTTCTGTAAAATTCCAAATCTGTATCAGTGAGAGTTTGATTCTCCGTTGTTTCTAATTTCTTTTTGATGAGCTCATCGATGTATTGAGACTTTCGCGTAGAGTTTAAGTTGACAATGTTCGCTTCAACTTCACCTGTGCGCATTAAGTGAATACCTGTTAGTAAAACGCGAAACACATAAAGCAACGGCTTTACGCGTGGTGGAGTTTCCTTTTCGAATAGTTTCCACTGTGTATCTGCAAAACCAAGGTAATGGTGGCAGTGATGTCGCGTTATACAATTGATACCGATATTTTTTAGCTCGTCGTGTTCAGGCGTGGTGTGCACAATCAGCGGCGAATAAAGCTGTTCGAGAACGTATCCGTTCTTGTTCAGCATCATCAAGAAAAATTTTTTGACGTCGTGGGTGACGAGGTCAAGTTCGATCTCTTCTGTATCACGAATTGACTCAATCGTTTCTTCGGGGATGTCCATGCCCACTAGTTGTTCAAGCGGCAGAACATGAACGCCCCTGAGGTCGTAGTCTGAGTCCGGTGACGGAAATCCATAAAGATGAGCACCGCTGACTGTGGCGAAAAGCAGAGGGTATTTGTGCTCTTTTACTGCAGTGTAGAGTGCGTCCGGATAATGCATCAGCGCACCATCTGCTTTCTCGCTCGTACGAGATAATCATTCGCCCACTCATAATCGGGTCGCTCTGGAAGAGTGGTAGTTTCATATGCGCGATCAAATTCTTGATGCAACGTCAATCTCCACTCGTTCACTTCATCCCACGAAAGTTTTTCATTCCTGATATTCATTAGTCGCTCGCGGTGTTCCACTACCAGCACAGGTACTTGATTTTCGCGCAGCGTCGTCACGCCCGAAATGAGCAGCCGTATCAAATGCATCACGTGTTTCCATTTTAATTGTCCCTGGTTGCGCATATCTTGTTCGAGTTTTTTGAACTGCGAAATTACATATCCGTTATATGTTTGGAAAACCAATTTCGAAAGAAAGCGACTTCTATTTGTCAGAAGTTCTTCAGCAATTGGGTTGGCGTATTCAATCATTGGTGTGTATAAACATTCAAGAATGTTCGGATTGGCTTTGAGCGCAAGCACCAAAAATTTTTGCAATTCCCAATAGCACTCTTGAGTTTCAGCATCCTCAACCTGCTCTGGGATTCCATATAAGGACCATTGCAGGTCGGCGGGAGGCAAGTAAATGCCGCGGCGATCAACATCGGATTCTTCTACATCTAATCCGAATGCGCGCGAACCCACAACGCATTTATAGATTATGTGCTCGTAAAGATCACGGTCTCCTAGGGCCGCCTCCGGTCGGTCGAAATTGAGTTGTTGCACATCCTTTCTGATTGCAATCTCCTGTCGGTGCAAGCTAACTTGTTCTCCGTCTGCAAATCGAAGCAAGTACGCATGCTTATTGTCAGTTGGTGCTTTCATAATTTTGGCCACGGCGCCGGCTCGTCTTTCAGGCTGACCGTTTCGCCCGCGCACTTCTACCAGGGTCACAACCTGAGTGCCTACAGGCAATATCAAATTTGGATTTGTCATTATTGTTGTAAACCCTTGTATGTGCGCGCTCTGAGGCATTTCGGCTGGAAAGGATAAAAATCAGTCAATCAAATGATCAAATCTGCGGGAGTCGTGATAAATTTAACGATATGGTTAAATGACTGAATGCAGCGATATGCTCGAAGGATTTACATGGCTAAGAAGATTTTGATTGGCGTAGGTGTGATTTTACTTCTGATTGGAGCGTTTGTTGGCTACGCATCGACAAAGCCGGATGTTTTTGAAGTTCAACGCTCATTGGTAATTAATGCCCCTGCAGAGAAGATTTTTCCTCACGTCAATAATTTTCATGCCTGGGAAGCTTGGTCTCCGTATGAGGCGAAAGACCCCAAAATGAAGCGTTCTTTCAGTGGACCAGAAAGTGGAAAAGGCGCGAAATATGCTTGGGACGGAAACGATGAAGTGGGCGCGGGAAATATGGAAATGCAAATTTCTGATGCGCCGAACAAAATTAGCATCCGGTTGGAATTCACCAAGCCGTTTCAAGGCGTCAACACTGCTGAGTTTACTTTCACACCTCAGGGTGAAGGCACCAATGTTGTTTGGAAAATGACCGGTCCCAATCCACTCATGTGCAAAGTCATGCAGACCATTATGGATATGGACAAAATGTGCGGCGACGATTTTGCAAAAGGGCTTGCGAAATTGAAAGCTCTTGCTGAAAAGTAGGAATTTAACTCATGGTCAAACATTATTCAGAACAGCTTGATAGGACATTTTTTGCGCTTTCGGATCCGACGCGTCGGGCAATAATTGGCAACCTTGCCTTAAAAGGCCAGTGTTCTGTATTAGAGCTGGCAGAACCTTTTCAGATGTCACTTCCAGCAAT
>JACMKL010000166.1 GCA_014380105.1 Candidatus Melainabacteria bacterium | reverse complement strand
GCAGTCGCTCGATACTTGCTGACGCTCGCAGTGAGAGCATGCAGAGCAAACTAAACTTGAAAGTCAAATTTAGAGAAAGTTTCCGTCCATTTGCGCCGATGGTTCTTGCTGAAGACGCTGAAGAATATTTCGATATTCGTCAGGAAAGTCCCTACATGCTGCTCTGCTATCCGGTCAAAGAGTCTAAACGCATACCTGTAAATGAAGAGGGATTGTTTGGGATAGATCTCCTAAAACAGCCTCGCTCGGTTCTTCCTGCGGTGACCCACGTTGATTATTCTGCCCGTGTGCAGACAATTGATAATGTAAGAAACCCATTCATTCACTCAGTAATTAGCCGCTTCAAGCGACTGAGTGGTTGTGCCGTTATCGTAAACACTTCTTTCAATGTCCGAGGCGAGCCGATCGTCAATACAGCTGAAGATGCCTACCGCTGTTTTATGGCAACAGAAATGGATTGCCTGGTTGTGGGAAACAGATTTTTCAGACGCAGTGAGCAAACGGAGCAACCGTTGAGCGAAGAAGATAGAGCCGCCTGGCTGAGGAGGTTCGACCTTGACTAAGCTTGCCGAAAACCAAAAGTCTGCCACAGATATTTCCGCCGAAAGCGGCGCTCAGAGCGCTGTTGTCTCAACAAAAACACCAGCCAGTGTCACACGCGGCTCGGTCAGAACTTCTGACTATGTGAAGCGGCTGCAAATTCGTCAGGAGTATCAACTTCTCAAAACTCATGTCATTTTTGGATTGACTATGGGTTGGATGCTTACTTTGACCGGCGCATTCAGGACTTACATCTTGATGGAAGGTGGAGCGTCTACGGTCATTCTGGCTCTCGGAGTGGCATTCCTGGTCATAACTTTGATTTCACCGAATCAAATGGCCTATCCGCAAAATTTATTGAAAACAATTGCGGAATTTGTCGGCACTTATCTATTCAAAGGTGTTTTGTCATTAGTTTATTTCTTGACCATTCTGCCAGCCGGTTTGATTTATCAAAAGAAAAACGGCGGCGTTCCTTTCTATTCGTGGACTGATGAAAAGCCCGCCACCATCGAAGGGTGGGCAGACAAGATCAGCTCTGACGAAAAGACCAAGTCGGCAGGTTCTGACCTTCCGTCGTGGCTTCAACCACTGCAGGTAATCTCGTATTTCATTTTGCACAGCGAAATGATTTTCTTACCTTGTTTGATTTTGCTTCTGTTGCTTGGATTGATAGGCATCTTCGTTCAGAGCAGCGCCCTGGCTCCTTTCATCTACACGTTATTTTAGGAGAGCGAAGTTTTGCTCGAAGTCTCAGAAAAACCAGTGGTTAAGAAAAATCCCACCCGGCATTTGCCTCCAAATACGGTGGCAGCAACTTCGTTCAAATTTTTCGTTGCATCACTTGTGATAGTCGCAGGCGTCGCCGCTTTACTGGATCGCTGGATAATTCCTTCTCTGGAAAATTCTGGACAGCTGGAATCGTATTTGTGGAATGATGAAAATCACCGCATCAATCACTTTGTTTATTTGAGAAACCAGGCTCGCAAGGATAATCCGGTCTGGCGCTCACAACTAATGCCAGTTGCTGAAGCTCACCCTGGCAAAAAGCGCATACTCGTGATGGGTGATTCGTTCGTCTGGGGCGATGGCTATTCGAATATCAATACTCTCTGGTGGCGACAACTCGGACAAGAATTGAAGGCGCGTGGTTACAACGATGTCGAAGTTGTTGGAGCCGGCCTGTGCGGCGCATCGACCCACGATCAGCTCAGTTGGGTAAAAGCACTTCTTCCGAAATATACACCGGACCTGGTTGTATTCGGTTATGTCACAAACGATCCGGATGAAGCCGGTATAAATGGCAAACCGATGGTCAAAATGATGCCCAAAGAATTGCCTGATGACAGCAAATTGATAGCTACTCTTCAGCCTTTACTGCCAAATTTAGCCGGTCAGCTTCGCCAGATTCGCAAGATGTCCAATCAAGCGCACCTCCAAACTAAGTCGACGGCTTTTGAATATTCAGATTGGGAAATGCAAATTCTTCAAGGTGAGAATTTCAAAGCGTATGGACGCACTGTTGAAGAGTTGGGAAATTATCTTAAAGCCGCAAAGACACCCGCTTTTGTGATCGCGTTGCCTGCTGGTTTTCAGAACAAAACCAAAGAGAACACTGCAGGCTCCCACGACTTCTTTGAGCGCGTAAAAGCGTACAATGAAGAGCGCTATGCGCCAATCAAGCCAGTCTTTGCAAAGGCTGACCTGCGCTTTGTAGATACTGCAACAGAGTTTGTGGAAGCTGCCAGAAAAGCACCTGAATTGAAGAATAGCTCGTCGCCGCTGCGCCTGGGAATCAATCCAGGGAATGGTCACCCAGGACCATTCTCTACCCATTTTTACGCAACGTCTGCAGCCGATGTAATTGAAAAATCTTATGCTGGTGTACTGGGTGAGAAATCGAAAAGTGCAGCAACAGCTATTCCGGCTGTTGTCGTCAATGATTGCGTGCCACCATACATGAATGTCAGGCAGGACACTCCAGACACCGTCAATTTCACTTATCCACCAGACGTCACAGAGCATACGCTATTCTTGCCGATACGCAGAAAGCACGTACAGCTGTCGCTCGCTCAACCAACCACTTTCAAGTCAATTGAATTGAGTGGTAAATGCCTGGCTTCTGCGCAGGTTTATCTGGTTTATGTTGACCCTAGAAAAGGCTACGAATTGGAAGAAGTCATTGCTCTGCCAAAGCAGACCGGCAGCAATTTAAAATTCGCGATTCCGGCAGGCGACAAACTAGTTAGCAGCGTAAAACTTCGAGCTGGCTTTAGAGGCGGCGATCAAAATTTGGAAATGAAATTCGCGCAGTAAGTCTAATTTGAAAGTTAGGCGAATGAAGCTAATGAATCGCTGCCGTTTAATGAGAGGGCAGCTATTAAATTGAGCGATAGTTCAGATGCCTGCACTCGTAATTCTGGCACAGCAGTTGTTTCACCCTTAGCTCCCAATAATGGCGAACCGAGCGTGAAAATGATTTCGCTGGGCTGTTCTCTCTGGTCAAGAACTTGTCCACGATTTGAGACTTTGATACCGGCCCCGGTATCATGAGCTGTCATCATTCCGCGGCTAATCAATGACTGAACCAGTGGATTTCGTGAGAGATTGTAATTCGCCGACGGACCGGTGCAATTCAAAATCTTCGCAACTTTCAATTGTTTCGCCAAACCTCCACCGCGTGGTGTGATTGTGGCAATCAGAGAATCGTTTGTTTCTTGAACGCTGTAAAGTCTTCCTGCAATTGGTTGTACAGTGCCGACTTCAATAAGAGTTGCGATTGCTTCGGCGATTTCGGGCGCCATTCTATGGCGGTGAATATCCCAATAAGCGCGAACATGGCGCAAAAATCTCTGCTGTTCCTTCACGCTGAGTGCGCCCCAGAGCTTCTGTGAATGAGGTCTGAGCGCATCGATTACCTGACGCCAGTCAGAGATTTCCATTTTTACAGTTGAGGCATTATCGAAAAGTTGTGCGTAAGAGCCGCTCCTGACCGCGTTTTTGACGGTGTGGAACAAGAGAGTTAGATTGCCGCATAGTTCTGGATTGATTTCGGTTTGGGCGAATGCAGGCAGTGGTGCTTTTGCGTGTGCCATCGGCAATAATCCATGGCGAGACACGGCATGAATGTTTCCCTTAAATCCTGCCTGCACGATTTCAATTGCTTTGTCGACCATCGTCAAACCGGTGCCAATAAGAAGAATGTCGTCTTTCAAGCCTCTTAATTCCGAGGCATCAAATGCCCATGGATCACCTTGATAATTTGGCGAATTTACTATCCCCTCGCTTAAACCTTGAGGTGCAATCGGACGCATATTTCCAAGAGCGAGGACGATTTTGTCAGCAACTAGAACATCCCCTGAGGCAAATTTGATAGCTGCTTTAGTTTGACCCTGAATCAGTTTTATCGAAATCGCTTCATCTTCGATTGTTTCTAATTTGACGATGGCAGGCAGGTTTTCGCGTGCAATTTCGAGAATATCTTCAAGGTATTCGCCATATAGTTTGCGAGAAACAAAAGTTGATTCACTAATTTTAGGATCTTTAGCGCGTGCGTATTTGATGAAATGCAGCGGCTCATCAGGAAAAGCGCTCATGCGTCCTGCCGGAACATTGAGCAGATGCGATTCGCATTGAGTTGAATAAGCTACGCCGCGACATTTTTTTTCAGCGCGTTCAATTAACACAATGCGCACTGGCACTTGTGTGTAGCGAATTAGATTGACGGCAGTTATTGTGCCGGCAAATCCACCACCGATAATAGCGACTGTTTTCATAACCTCAGCCAGCCTGAAAGTATTTTTGGCATTGCATTAGCGAGTTGGCGCTGTGCTTGCCAGTGAGCTTTCTGCTTGAATTTCTTTGATTTCTTTGGCGCGCGGCGTTGTTTCGTATGCACTGCCCAATTTTTCTTGTATCAAATATGTTGGGCGGGCGCGCACTTCGCCGAGCGCTGTCGATAAGTACATTCCAATTAGTCCGACGGCAAGAACTTGAACGCCTGACAAAACAAGCATCGCTGCCACCACAAATACATATGGCTGAATGCTTGCGGAAACTGTAAAAGCGGAAATAAGAGCGATCAAGCCAGCTCCAAGAATGACACCACCAACGATCGGGATCATAAACAATGGAGCGACGCTCAAGGACAGTAGTCCGTCCATAGCCAAACGCAGGAGTCTTTTGAGTGTGTAAGTGCTTTCGCCCAATTCGCGTGCGCCGCGATCGACCGGGATGCCAACTTGTTTAAATCCGAGCCAGGGCACGAGTCCGCGTAAGAAGCGGGTTTTTTCAGGCAATTGATTGAGGGCTTCGACGACCTTGCGGTCCATCAAGCGGAAATCGCCAGTGTCTTGTGGGATCGGAACAGCCGAAACAGAGGACAGAACGCGATAAAAAAGATAAGCAGAGAGACGCTTCGAAACGCTGTCCTGACGGGTGGAGCGGGTGGCGTAGACAACGTCGTAACCGCGGCGCCACAATTCCATCATTTGAGGAATCAATTCAGGTGGGTCTTGCAGGTCGGAGTCAATGTTTACGATGGCACGACCGTCGGAGTGGTCCATGCCTGCGGTAATTGCAGCTTGCTGTCCGAAATTGCGGGACAGATTGATCAATTTGACGTACGGGAATTCGCCCGAGATTTCTCTCAGCGAACGGGTCGTACGCTCCGTGCTGCCGTCGTTTACGAACACGACTTCGTAATTGATGGAGACCGCCAGCAAAACTTCTTCCAGGCGCTTCAGGAGCCTGATCAGGTTACGTGGGTCTTCGTTATATACGGCGACTATTACTGATAGGTCGGGTGCTGCCACGAATTACTTCCGATTGCTTTTACTCTCAACAACCTCGGAATTGTCTTACATACTGACTAGCTCGGTCAACTTGTCAGCTTCTAATGTCAAGCACTAAAGGCTCGCAAAGCGCCAACTGGAGAATTGTCTAAGCTAGATTTAAGGAGGTAATCCAATTCCATGTTTTCTTGAGACCGGCGCCCAGTTCTGTTTCCGGCTTCCAGTTCAAATGTTTCTTGGCGCGCTCAATATCCAGGATATTGGCTGGAACGTCCACAGGCCGGGCTGGAGTGTAATTTACGGTGACCGGACGGTCAATATTTTTCTTTATCTCCGCAACAATTTCATTGAGTGAGTGGCCAGTGCCGCCACCAATATTGAAAATGCGCGGGTCTTTTGGACCAGCTTGATATTCGGCAGCCTTAACCAGCGCCTGCGCAGCGTCGGTTACATATATGTAATCCCGGACTACTTCGCCGTCACCCCAGATGGTGATTGGTTTGCCTTCCGCAGCGTTGCCCAGGAAAACGCCAATGGCGCCTTGTTTTGCGTGAGGATTTTGCAATACGCCATAAGGATTGGAGAGGCGCAGGACTACATAATCCAGACCCCACTGCGTGTAATAGAGATAGAGATATT
>JACMKL010000165.1 GCA_014380105.1 Candidatus Melainabacteria bacterium | reverse complement strand
GGGGACAGTGGCGAGGGTGTATTTCTCTCTCAGCAATCCAGCTGCCACCTTGGAATCATGAGGAGAATTTGGCGGAAGATCATCGGCAAGATGCAGGCTACCAACCCAGAAGATCACTTTATTTTTGGGATCTTCTTTCAAAATTTGGCTTACACCTTCAGTCATTAATTCGTCGCGACTTGCCGTCGGTGCCGCACGATGAGCCGGTGCGAGCTTTATCGAAGGTGACGAGCTGCCATCATCGTAAGTGTAATTTTCGTCGACCGCAACAATCTTGATTTTGTTGATACGTGCCCGCTCCAAAATATCCATATAGTCTTTGGAACGGAGAAGTGGTGGCAAGTCGTCGATACTGAGCTTGCCCGTTTTCATGTAAGCATCGAGTTGAGGCTGAATTCTCATTGGTGCTTCAATCGCTAGATGAGTTGCTCCTGCCTTCTTAAGACTGTCCATAGCCGCTACTCCGAGATCACGCTGCGGATTTGGTGATTCATGTGATTCGCCAATTCCGAGGACACGATTCTTCTCCATAAGTGATGCTAAAGTCGCAATCGGCTCCTTGCCCACCGCATTGATTTCCTTCAGAACTTTCTCTGCGGTTTCAACAGAGACATTTACTTCTACCAGCTTCTTCTGTACATCTTCGCTCACTTTCTCAGAAACAAATTTGCCTTCTGTTTGCGGTTTTTGAACTTCAAATATAGATTTAAAATCAAGGAAAGCGACTTCCGGCTGAACTTCAGAAAGCCCCTTCTGCCCGTGACGCGCGAGTGATTCGCTAAAACAATAAGTACTCAAAGACGCGTCATTCCAGGCTGAATCGCCGACGGACTTTGCCACCGAGAAGTTTTCATGGTTATTTTCAATTGACATTTTTGCTGCCTCATCAATGTCTAGTTTTTAAAAACGAAGCCGCTAGCCGGCAATCTCATCTGAGATTAGCCTTCAAAGTTGGCATTGTTTTGACTTTTAAAAACTGACTTTGAAAAGGTTCAGGTCATCAATCTTTCATGCGCTCAACCAGCGCCTTCAATTGCTTCTTCATTTCAGCAAAGGGCAGTCGGACTTTATCGCCGTGCCCGGCTAAAACCCATTCGAAGTCGTAATGGGTGAGTTTTTCCATAGACTTGGTCTGCTCAGGCCACGAATACCAGCAATGGTTGCGGAAGGCATACAAACCACGAGTCTCAGGTTCGTATGAAAGATGGTCGCCGGTGAATAGAAACTTGTTCTTGTAGAGAAGAAGCATGTGTCCCTTGGTATGACCAGGTACCGGTATGATGGTAAATTCCGGCGCAAATTCGCTTGCCTCGTAACCTTCGAAAACAATCTCGGATTCAGGCTGTGAGTATAATTCGTCAGCATGAATAATGCGTACAGCAGTAAATTTTTCAGCATACTTTGCGGCATCGGCAACGTCATCGCGATGCGTCAAAAAAATGTATTTGATACCACCGAGTTGCTCAAATTTTTCCACCAAAAAAGGCAAAAACTTAGGTGAATCGATTAGCCAATTGCCGCCCTGATGCTTCACGAAGAAGCTGTTTGCACCATAAGATTTGGCGGAATTAAAGCCGCAATAATAGACATTGTCATCGAGTAGAAGAGGAAATTCCTGTCTGACAATTGCTGCTTGATTTTTTTCCTTAGTACCAATTGAGCCGGTTGGGCAACACAGTAATGCGCGCGTTGCAGCTATCACATCAATGTCAGTTGCGGGTTGTTGATAGACTGCTGAATACTCGCCCGCATCAACAAAAGTAGCCGGAGCCAACTGTCTACAAGCATCACAATTGATGCAGGTGGTGTCGACAAAGAAATTGCCAGATGCGTTTGTAGAAACAATTTTTGCAGGATCAGCCATAAGACAATCATATCCTGTCTCATTCAGCTGCGCGTCAAAGCCTGTTTTAGCGAATGAGCAAAAATACGAAAATAGGCAAGACTCATCAAACCCGTATAGGCGATGGGGTCAAGGTACCAACGACCCTGACGATAATGTTTATGCCAGAAGCGATAAAGTCCTCGGTGCGAGGATAAAATCATGCGCACTTTTACTTGCTTAATTGACTGGCCGTAATGATGAATAACTTGTGCGCGCGGTGTAAACCAGATTTGATAGCCCGCTTCGATGATGCGATAACACCAGTCGACTTCTTCAAAGAGCATAAAAAAGCCTTCGTCGAGCAAACCGACCTCATCCATAACTGCGCGGCGAACCAGTAGGCATGCGCCTTCAGGTTGGTCGACTTGACGCTCGGTATCATGATTGAAATCAAGCATTTTGTACCTGCCGAACGTCTGATTGTCCGGAAACATTTTACTTAATCCAATCAATTCATAGACCATACCCATGAAAGTTGGAAACTCACGGCACGAACGTTGCACACTGCCGTCACTATTTAACAGCTGTGGTGCCACAATTGCCGCATCCGGGTGACTGTCAATAAATTCGATCAGCACGCGAATGGCGCCGGGCTGAACTTCCGTGTCAGGATTGAGCAACAGAACCAGTCGACCTTTTGCGACGCGAAAAGCTTGATTATTGGCTTTTGCAAAACCAAGATTTTCTTTGTTTGCCGTCAAAACAACCCAGGGATGCTCGGCGGCCGCCATTTCTGCAGAACCATCGGCGGAATTATTGTCGATCAAAAATACTTCAGACTTGAAATTTGGACCAAGGCTTTCGAGTTCGGATTTGAGCGTAGTCAGGCACTTGCTAAGAAGTGCACGCGTATTCCAGCTGACTACAACTACTGAAAGATCCATTAGAACCGATTCATTATCAAGGTGATGCCTTTGAAGGGTTCAGGTTACCGTAAAATTGACCCCATGTTTTTGAAACGCATTACAGATGTAGCAATTTCTCTCGCGGTTTTAGCGTGCGCCGGAGTCGGGCTGCTCTTGATAGCCGCCTGGATCAAGCTGGATTCAAAAGGGCCGGCATTGTTTAAGCAAAAACGGGTCGGTATTGACGGCGAATTCTTTGAAATTTATAAATTTCGCACGATGAATATTGGCACGCCGAACGTGTCTACAGAAGAAATGTTGAAATTGCCGAGCCCTGTCACACGGGCTGGTTACTGGTTGCGCAAATTCAGTCTCGACGAGCTTCCGCAATTGTTTAACGTGCTTAAGGGCGAGATGAGTTTAGTGGGTCCGCGCCCGGCTCTGTATAATCAGACCGAGCTGACGGACAAACGGCAGGCAGTCGGCGTATTGAAGTTTCCTCCCGGTATCACCGGCTGGGCGCAAATAAATGGTCGGGACGAATTGCCGGACGACGTAAAAGTCGAAGCTGATAAGTGGTATTGCGACCACTGGAGTTACTTGCTCGACTGGAAAATTATCTTCGCCACATTTGGTGCCGTTCTTAGTAAGCGCGGTGCTTTTTAACAGTTCTCGTAGTTAGAGGTTAATCCAATGAAAGGTTTGATTCTTAGCGGTGGTAAGGGCACACGGATGCGCCCGATTACTCACACCGCTGCAAAACAGCTCCTGCCTGTCGCCAATAAGCCGATTCTTTTCTATGCAGTCGAAGCTTTGATTGATGCCGGGATCAAATCTATCGGTATCATCATCAGCCCTGAGACCGGCGACGAAGTACGCACATGCGTAGGCAACGGTGAGCGCTGGGGCATCGAAATCGTATATATAGTGCAGGATGCACCGCTTGGACTGGCTCATGCTGTCAAAACGGCACGGGACTACCTTAAAGACGACACATTCGTCATGTATCTCGGCGACAATTTGATCAAAGATGGCGTAGCACCGCTTGTTGAACGCTTCAAAGTCAACAAACCGGACGCTCAAATTCTTCTCAAAGAAGTGCCAAACCCAACCTCCTTCGGTGTTGCCGAACTAAATCCAGAAGGCAGAATTCTTTGCCTGGAAGAAAAACCAGCCAAGCCAAAATCAAATCTAGCGCTTGTTGGCGTTTATCTTTTTACAGCCAAAATTCACGACGCGATCGACGCAATCAAGCCATCCAAGCGCGGCGAACTCGAAATTACCGATGCCATTCAATACATGATCAGCACCAAGCAGCATGTCGATAGCCACGTTCTGACTAGCTGGTGGCTGGATACCGGTAAAAAAGACGACATGCTTGAAGCTAATCGAGTGGTGCTCGACGAAATGACCGACGTCTCAATGCTTGGCACCCTGGACGAGCAATCGCGACTTTCCGGTCGCGTCCACATCGGCAAAGGCAGCATTCTGAAAAATTGCACAGTTAGAGGACCAGCTGTAATTGGAGACGATTGTGTCTTGGAAAATAGTTATGTTGGACCTTTCACATCTATTGGCGACGGCGCTCGAGTCTCACACGCCGAAATTGAGCATTCGATCTTGCGCGAGAAATGTCAGATCAGAGATTTTAATGGACGCATAGAAGACAGTTTGATTGGCGTGAATGTTGAGCTAACCCGCAGCCAGGCTAAGCCTGTAGCCTTCAGACTGATGCTCGGCGACGACAGTAAAGTCGAAGTAGTTTAAGTAATATTCACACAACTCGTTTCGAAGATTATTTGATGGCCGTTGATCAACAGGGGTCTGTCAAGGGACAATCTTGATTTCCGGAAGTTGCAAATAGTTGCGACTTTTCTGACCAACACTTTCACATTATTTCCAGCGAGGAATTTGTCAATGCGAGCCATGCAATTGCTTGTCACTGGGGGATTAGGCTTCATCGGAAGCAACCTTGTGCGCCACCTGCTC
>JACMKL010000164.1 GCA_014380105.1 Candidatus Melainabacteria bacterium | reverse complement strand
TGATGCTCTGATTGTTGAGCGATCGGCACTTTCAAGATCTCCCTGCCCCAGGTGCACTCCAGAAGCACCGAGGAGAAGAGCTTCTCTCCAAAAATCGTTTATGTACAAATCCACGCTACACTCACGAGCCGCACTAACCGCTTGCTTGAGTTCAGCAAGTAGCTCCTCACCTGCTAAATCCTTTATTCGTATCTGAATAGTTTTTATGCCACATAAAGCCAGGCGTTTTATCCAAAATGCGCGATCGACAATCGGATAAGCGCCAATAGTCTTTCCAAAGCGGCCGCCACCACTGGCAGCATCACTAGTAGCTTCGGTAGATTGTTCCTGGGACCGCAGAGGACCGCGTGTAAGGTCAAGCTCATTCTTAATCCGGCCCTCTTCTGCATTCGACGTCAGTTTTGGTATGTCTTCTTCCCGGGGATCGAATTTTTCCTTTCCGAGCAGAAGTGCTCCACTTCCGAGCGCTTTGGAGTCACGGATGCATTGATTCAAGTATGTTTTTGCCCGGACAATCGCGTCCGGCAAAGCCAAGCCCTCAGCAAGTCCGGCTGCGATTGCCGAGGCAATTGCGCAGCCTGAGCCATGAATCTCTCCGAGATATTGGCGAGGGCTGGTCAGCCAAAACGTCACATTGCCATCTGTATAGAAGTCTTGGCTGAATTCACTCTGTCGGTGTCCACCTTTGATCAAAACCGCCTTAGCACCGCATTCAAGAAAGCGCTGTCCCATTGATTCAATCATCAAATCAATATTGACCTGATTGTCATTTGCACTTACATCTGAGAGAGAATCAGACGTGCTTTTTGATACAGCGGCTAGCAAACGACCGGACTCTTCCAAATTCGGGGTAATCAAATCTGCAAGAGGCAATAACTCCGACATGAGATAACGAGCGCAATCACTCTGGCTGAGAGAGTCTCCGGAGGTTGCCGCAAGAACAGGATCGAGAACAATTTTAGCTTGAACATTTTTCAGTGCGCTTGCGACAGTCTCGATTTGCTGACGACCATAAAGCATGCCTAGTTTGACAGCCGTTGCAGGTAAATCAGAAGCCAGTGCTCGCATTTGATTGCTGATCATACTTTGAGATACAGGTTCGATTGCTTCAACGCCGAGAGTACTCTGAGCAGTCAATGCGACAATTACAGAACAAGCATGAACAGAGAAAGCATCAATCGTCAAAATGTCAGCCTGTACGCCGGCTCCACTGCTGCTGTCCGAACCTCCAACTGTCCAAACAATCGCTGGTTTCATATCGCCTTCACTCCCTCATTCCGAAACGGTGTGCCTAAAATAGGTGTCGACGGTGATGCAAAATCACGCTTTGGCATCATGCCGCTTTTAAAAGCGCTTCGACCTGACTTAACAGCAAGAGAAAAAGCTTCAGCCATTTTTTCTTGGTCGTGAGCCAGAGCGATTGCTGAATTAAGCAGCACAGCGTCATAGCCTAACTCCATTATCTGTGTGGCATGCGAAGGTCTGCCTATGCCAGCATCGACAATTAGAAGTACGTCGGGGAGACGCAGGCGCAGGGTCTCGAGTGCACGAATATTTGCGGGTCCTTGACCGGACCCGATTTGAGAAGCCCAAGGCATTACGATACGGCATCCGGCTTCCACGAGCTTTTGCGCAACAATCAAATCATCAGAGGTGTAAGGAAATACTTCGAAGCCTTCCGCTATAAGAATCTTCGCGGCCTTAAGTAATTCAAACGGGTTAGGGTGAAGCGACTCGGAATCACCTATAACTTCGAGTTTTATCCAATTGGTATTGAATAAATCACGCGACATGCGAGCAGTTAATACTGCTTGTTCTGCCGAATACGAATTTGCTGTATTTGGCAAAAGCCTTAAGCCAGCTTCAGTTATGTAGCTTACGAAATTATCGCCTCCGAAAGACATAGAAGATTCGCGCCGCAACGAAACAGTCGCAATCTGTGATTCCGATGCGATCAATGCTCTCCTCAAAATATCCGGAGACGGATAGAGAGCGGTGCCCATAATCAAACGGCTCTTAAAGCATTCATCTCCAATCTTTAGCATTTTAGCCTCCCTGCATCGGCGTCAAAATTTCTACGGCCTGACCATCTAGTAAAGGAAAAGTGCCAAAGCGATTTCTAGGAATAACTTCGTTGTCTACAGCGACGGCTATCCACTTATGCTCGCGATCGATCAACTCAAGCAGTCGCGCTATTGTCAAAGAATCGATTTCCAGAAAGTTTCGAATTTCACCGTTAATTTTTAGAATCATCTGGGCTCCAGGGGTTTGATTGAAAAACACTGACAAATTAGGTTTTCTATTTTAGTTTTCGTTTACAACGAATGCCTGCGAAAAGGCATCACTAAAATGTCCACACTCCAAAAACGAAACACATTCGCTAAGAATTGCAGGGGCACACATAAAGCCATGCCGAAATAGTCCGTTGATAAACATCGACTTCGATCTCACAATAATTTTCGGGCGATTGTCAAAAAACGCGGGGCGGCAATTCGCTCCCAAAGTGACAATTCTTGAGTCTTTAAATCCGGGATGCAATAAGACTGCACTGGAAAGAAGCTCTAATACTGACTGTACAGAAATTGGAGAAAGATCGTCACTTTCAATCTGCGTGGCGCCAATCAGATAATGATTGTGCTCACGTGGCACCACATATAGTGGATAGCGCGGGTGCAACATGCGAATAGGGCGTTTGAGCGAAACCTCCGGAGCGTGAAGAAGAATAGACTCACCCCTCACGGTTCTGAGCGCATTGAGTGATGCGCGCGCACCAGTACCGCGACAATCGACTACAAAATCAAAACGACGGTCGATGTTTTCCCC
>JACMKL010000163.1 GCA_014380105.1 Candidatus Melainabacteria bacterium | reverse complement strand
GGGCCTCATCACCTTCGCAGTGGATGGAAAGGGCAATTCGAATTTTCGAATTGCCGAATATGTATTTGTGGAGATTGTATGTCTTGCGTATATCATACATCTCGATTGGCAAGAGTCAAGCAAAACCACACTGCTTGATTACGCCACCGTATGGGGTGGCGGATAAATTTAAGAGCTGCCATCGTCTGTGGTGCGCAGTCTATTAGTTTGCTTTTGCTTCTAACATTTTCGCGTCGATGCCAGGCACTGGGTGGGCTGAAGCTAGAGGCTTGGACGGCAGCCACTTGAATGACTTTTCGATTGACTGGGCAAGAATTTTTGGGTCATTAATGGGAGCATTCATTTTGAAGGTGAATGTGCGCGGTTTATCGGCTGCAATGTCTCCCAAAATTGGAAGTGAAGGCAGCTTTTCAAGCTTATTGAATGTGACTGTGCTCAGGAGGCGCTGGATAGTGATGCCGCGCGACACGTGCCCCAGTGGACCACCAAGAACACTTGCTGTGACGCGAGGAAGGGTGCCGGCAATTTCCATCGAAACTTTGCCGTCGATCAAGTTAGCGGTGCCACCACCCCATAGACGCATGTCTGCGCCATTAAATCGCAAGTCATTAAAAGCCAGTAGTCCGTTGGTAATTTGGTATTTGCCGGTCAGGTCTTTGAACGTGCCCGTGCGCACCGGCACCACGCTCTGAAGTAAATTATTGAGGTTGAATCCAAGTAGACCGGACTGCAATAGATTTGCTTGAGTAAGGCGAGCTTGCAGGCGACCAAAGCGCGCCAGTGTGCCATTTTTAACGTCAAAGCTGCCGTTGCCTGACAGATTTTTGATCATCTCTTCTTTGTCTTTGCCTTGCGATTTCAATTGCAGGTCGCCAGTTGCATTCCCGACAATTTCACCTGAGTGACCAAATAAACCGGTGCTGATTGCGTCCAGATCGACACCCTTAAATTCGGCGCGAGTACCCATTCTTTGAGTTTCAGGATCGACCCAACAATTGAGTGAGACGTTGCCGCCGCCTGCTTTCAATTTCATGTTGGCGAGGCGAACTTTAGGCAATTTGTCTTCACCAGAAGAAGGTCTGAAGCTCATATCGCCTGTTACATCTGTGACTTTGATACCTGCCACTTCGAGTTCTTTCATGTCGACTTTTGCGTTGATAGGAGCTGCTTGAGAGCGAGGATCATAGGGGTCTCGGCTTTCCATGCGACCGGTAGCATTCAAGAATCGCATTTTTGGAACAGAGACTTTGTTGAGATCGAAAATCCCTTTTAGCTTGGGATTTGACATCGAGCCAGCTAACGCACCGTCAACTTTGATTGTTCCTGTGACATCGTCATTCGCGATAGCTGGAGCTACTGCTGCAAGCATGCGCTTTGCCGGAAGTGCGTTTGGAGTCAATACAACAAGATTGATAAGCTGATCGTCCATCAATGGCTGATTATCATCACCTTTGACCTTAATTTCACCTTTGAAATTCAGCACCGAGTCACTCACGAACAAGTGCGCATCATCAATGGTGACGCCCTTCGAATGAATAGATACAGAACCATCCAGAGACATATCTTCGCCTGCTGGTTGGTGCAATGTGCCGAATGGTCCGTGCAATTTGACTACGTTTCTACTGATTGCTCGTCCAGAAAATTGCACTTTCAGATTTTCTTGAGTGCCTGCAAATTTGACTTTTACATCAAGTGGACCCTGGCAAGAAAAACGCAGTTGACTGGCTTTCTTGGCTGGAGAGAAGGCGGAAATTAATTGATTGATTTCTTTGGCATTCAATGTTCCGCGAATATCACTACTCAGGAATGGCTCTTTCGTTCGAAATTGTTTGATGTCGCCGTCTGCTTCAAATTGGCTGTTATTGATCCAACCGGCAATATCTTGTAAGAGAAGTTCGTCTCCAGCAGTAGCTAACACTCCGCTCAGGCGGTTGACGCTAACTTGTTCTTTGTCGACGTTGAATCCGACGTTCATCAATCCGATGACGCCATCAAAGCGCGGTAAGGTTTCTTTCGGATTGCCCTTCAGCAATATGTCGCCGTAAATTTTGCCGTGGACTTTCGAAATCGAATAAGTCTTGAGCATAAGGTTGTAGTCTTTCCTTAGTTTTTCAGGAACGACTGAAGAATTGATCCAGGCGTCGAAATCAGCCAGGTCTAAGGACTGTGATCTAATTCTGCCGTCAACGAGCTGCGCCTCACCAGGCACACCGCTCAAGCGCGCTGTGACAAGCGCTGAGCCTCCTTTGGTGGCAAGAGTCATATCTTTTAGAGTAAGTAAGTCGCCTGCTAATGCGAGTGAGCCACCAGTGGCTTTTATAAACCGTTTTGCAGAAAGAATTTCTAGGCGAACTTCGTCTGGAATTGCTGTTCCGGTAACAACTGGCTTAACGAGTGAGCCAATAATTTTTAGATGCGCTTCTTTAATTTTGCCTGTCGCTTTCACGCCAGCCATCTGAGGAATTTGCATCTTGAAAGCGATTAAGGCTCTGGTCAGTTTATCGACGTCAATTTTCTAGCCACTCGCCATAAGACTGATGCCAGCGCCCTGAAACGGTACATGACCCGACAGCGCAAATTGTCCGCCATCCATCAATCCGGTTATATTTTCGAAGCGGAAAGCTCTATCTGTAATTGAAAGTTTGCCGCTCATTTGAGTGATATTCAGCGAGCCGTCACTGATCTTGAAATTGGCTCTGCGCAAGACGAGGTTGGTGTCTTGCGTTGTGACATTTCCTCGTCTTTCCAGTTTTGTCACCATGTCGGCGTAACCAGAAAGTTGCAGCCTGGATTTCGCCGGTACATCAATACGAGATGCCAGTTCTTTGCGGGCTTGTGGGGAATTATTCATGTTGGTAGAAATTGCTGAAAGGTCGAGGTTGTTTGCTCGCAACTCATATTTTGAATTTCTAGTTTTTAAATCTGTTTCGCCCTTTATTTTGACTACACCGCCGGCGATATCAGCTTCTGCCGAGCGCACTTCCAGCTTTTCGCCCGAGGTCAGTTTGACGTCACCCTTCACCGATGAGCGCTCAGGAACCGCAGCTAAAACTGCAAAGCGCGAGCTTGGAGGCGCGGCTTCTTCGAGTAAATCTTTGAGCAGTAAACCACCCGCCTTAAAGTTTGATTCAATAAGTGCGTGCTTGTTGCCACCCTGAATGTTGAGTACGATTTCAGCTCGTCCAGTCAATCGGTCAGGACTGATACTATCCAACAAAGCAAATGCGCTGTTTTTCTTACCCTTGGCTGAGGGCGGCGCTTTCAGCAGCGTATTCAGTGAGCGCAGGTCTTCGACACTGCCGCTAAAGTTGCTGGAATATTCTGACTTTGAACCCTGCCATTTTCGTAACTCGCCTTTAGATTTTAGATTTACGCCTGGCAAATTGAGAGTCAATTCGTCCCAGGCAATTTTCTGTTTATCGACTGTCAGACGCCCTTTCGAGTTAGCATTAAGAGCGTGAATAGAGCCCATCTTTGGATCTTTAAGTACTAGTTTGTCAGCTTCCATCGTGGCATCAAGTTTGATGCCCTCGGCGAGAGTTCCTTGTCCTTTGACATTGACGTCAAATAACCCGCTCAACTGTCTGGGCTGTAATTTTGCTGAATCTTGTGGTTTCATCAAAAATGCCGCCAAACGCAGCCCATCGTCCGGATTTATTTGTTTCGCCGCAACATTGATAGTGTAATGATTGCTCTGCCAATCCTCGATGGCGCCTACGCCAAGACCGGACATCTGAAAAGTGGTTGTGTACTTTGGCTGGGCTAGACTAAAAGATACGAAAAACGGCTTGCTCAATTTTTTCTTTGGCCAGACAAATTTAAGTTGCAGGTCATCGAGATTCAAGCTACTCCGATAGGCTTTCGGAGCCGCCATATCGGTGAGGTGCAGGCGACCATCCACAATTTGGATAATGCGCACATCAGGTCCGAACTTAATCAGGTCTGTGAAATTCCAATTGCCATTTTCTTCTCTGGTTGCCCAGAGCTCAGGTTTTTGGAAATCGAGGTGATGCAATTCCACATCACCTTTGATCAGGGGTCTGAATGCCACACCTATTTCTGTTCTGCCAGCCTTTAAAAATGGTGTCCCGTCTATTTCGTCCAACTGAATTTTGTTGGTGGCAATTGCCAGTCCATTGAGACCAAAACTCCAGCTAATATGACCGAGCTTGACCTTTCTGTGAAAAAGATTTGAAAGAGCAGTCTCAAAATGAGGTCGGCACCAGTCCGCATTCAACGCCAGACCAACGGCGGAAATAGCCACGATGGACAAAAACCAACCCAAGAGAAATTTTAGAGCCAGCGGTCTGATCGCGGCTTTCTGCGCACCGGTCAACGGCGCCTCTAAGGGCTCTAAATTTGGCTTGGCTTTCAGGATAGTCAACTTTTACAGCTTATTGAGCTGAGTGATAATCTAGAACGACGATGAAGTTGGTTCGCTGTTCCCTGTTTTCCTGGTGACTGATTTGGCAACAAGGTATTTCCCCGAGCGCTTGATTCTTGGCGCTTTCTTGCTTGGATTGTTTGTTTACGATGCTGCTATTGCCGCTGACGTCAAGAATGAGATTCCAACCAGGATTAAGCGTGACGGGCAGGCAAACAAAGTGAAGCCCTCAGGCTACCATAATGCTGTACAGTCGCCAAGTAGAGCAAGTTCTAATGAATTTCATCTGCTAAAACCAGAACAGCCGAAAACAGACGAAGAGCGCGTCAGGTACAGCGTTGAGAAAACGCAGCTGCCGAAAATTTTAACCGAGCTTAAAGACGGTAATTTTGGAAAAGCTCAGCGCATGCTGGCTGAGCTCGCCAATTCCATGCCTCAGGGCTCGCCGAGTCGTATATGTTATGAACGTCTTGTCGCTATGTGTTCGGAGCGCATGGAATCTGAGTATTGGTATCGCTATGACACCAGACAAATGCGTAAGGAAAGAGCAGTTAAACCACTAGAACCTGTTGAAAAGGTAGTCGTTATACCGGTTAAGGTCTCTGGTCCTGATGATACTTCCCAATTGCATAATCTCAGAAATGAGGCGTGGCTCCTTCTCTCTGCGGGTAACAAGCGCTGAGTCGCGGTTGAAGGCATTGGCAAATGGGTACAAAGCGGTTAGTAAAGTCCTAATTTACTAGCACCAGACCCGGATTGCACCCTCTGACGAACAGGTGAAAAACTTGGCCAGTTCAGTTATTGCAGAAGAATTGGATAATGCCTGCTGGCCAATTTTCGAGAAGTTAATGGAAGAGCTTGGCGATCGTTATCAGAACTGGCTTGTTGTTATTGAGCCAAAGTCTGCGGATTATTTTCTCGGACAGGACGACCACGAAGTTTTAGCGCGCGCGCGCAAAAGGCATCCTCATGGGATGTTTTTCGCTTACCGTCTGAACAAAGAACCCTATATCGACTCGCTTTAATCAGGAAACTCACATTGGAAACGGTCGCAAAAGACGAAGGCTCTGTCAGCCTGACCATCAAGAAAAAGGTAGTTGATAGGTCCGTGCGAGGGCGTATTGATGAATTTGGAAAAGTGCTCTTGCCGATTATTCTGGTCGCTTCCGACGGTTTGGAGATTGAAGTTGAAGCATTGATCAATTTGCAATTTGGTGGCGCTCTAGTTATTCCTGAAGATTTGACTGCACCGCTCGGATGGCGCTGTTTGGGCGGAAGAAGAGTTTTACAGGGAAGTGACACTGTTCGAATGAATCACTACATTGGCATGATGTCGCTTGGTGGCGAATTGAAAAATGTGGTTGTCCTTGGTGGTGCCAAAACGCATCCGGTGCTTGGTCAAAGATTGATGGCTGGGCGCAAATTAACTATCGACTTTCAGCAAGGCCTCGTCGTTTTAGAGTAATTGCCATTTTTCCAGAACCGTTCTAAAACGCCCTTTTAGCAAAGATGATTTTCGTACGCATATCTAACAAGTGCCGCGCGACTACTGAGATTTAGTTTTTTGCGTAAACGTGATACGTGCACTTCGGTCGTTCCTTCAGTGATATGCAACGCTTCGGCAATCTCGCGATTCGAGAGACCCTGAGCCACTTTGCGTAACACTTCAATTTCGCGCGTGGAAAGTTTTACTCTTACTTTCTCACGACTTTCTTGTCGCTCTGTTAATTCGCGTGTTGAGTTTACGACTGAATTAAGTTGCGAGCAAAGATCCGTTAATTTATCGATTGAAGTACTTTGAGTTTCGACGATTTGATAGAGACGTGCTTGACTAATCGCAATCGACATTTGGTTGGCAATGCGAGACAGTAAGCTGATTTCAGCTTGTGTGAATAGCCTTGGTTCGTCGACTTGATCAAGATGGACTAAACCAAGCAAACGGCCACGATAAACAAGTGGCACCATAATCATTGACAGAATGCCATGATGAATGAGATCAGATTTCACATCGGTGGCAAAAGCAAAAGTATCATCTTGCATTACTACGAGTGGACGGCGTTCGCCAACATCCAGCAGGACATCGTGATAGCGTTGAAAAAGAACGCTCTTCTCAGAAATTGGTGATGCTTCAGGGCGCGCCACCTGTCTGGCAATTCTCATTGCTGATGTTGGATCTGAAGATAGGCAGATAATTGCTCGCGATACACCGAATTCGTCAGAGAGACTTTGCGCCGCCCGGTCGATAATTTCAGCCAAATCTAGAGAGCCGTGAATATTGACGATAAGCCTGTTGAGAAGGGCTTCATCGCGTGAAATTCTTTCGACGCGTTGATACATGTCGCGCAAATTTTCAAGCAGTAATGCACGCTGAATATTAGTTGTGATCATGCGCGGCAAGAATTTAAAATACTCGCCCGTTTTGGGCAGATAGTCGCTCGCCCCTGCCATCAAAACTTTCAGCGCCTTATCCGGACTGTCTGCTCCGGTCATCGCAATTATTGGACAGTTAGGATTTATTTTGTGAATGGCACGAATAAGATCGTCGCCAGCCATGTCGGGCACGTCGTAATCCATGACGACAATGTCAAAGAAATTGGTCGACATCATCTTGGCGGCTTCACTGCCTGTCGTTATCGCCTTCACTCCATAGAGGGGCGACTGGGAGAGAATCGCGTTGCGACAGACCTTGAGCTGCGCATCGTTATTTTCTATAAGCAACACGGAGCGTTCGCGAACCATTCCGTCTTCAGATTTACTCGTCTCTATCGGCGTCTCGACCATTAAGAGCTTCCTTCTTGCCAGCCAATCAGCTTTTCGCCAATTTCCGGTGTTTCGCCAGTATTATTTGATTCTTGCCTATCCAATTTACCCTGGAAGATAGGGTGGGGGATACACAATTATGGCTATACCCATAAACTAAGGGTGGATCGAAACTGCTATAAATGCAATAGGACCGGTGAAAAACGCCGGTTTATAGATATCTGACAACGTGAACCAGTAATCAATCGTCCACTTAGACCCTCACAAAAGCCCCCCAACTTTGAACTTCTAGCTTGACGGTCCTATTTGGTTTCACGAGGTCTCAAAAGAGCAGCCACCCCTCCGGCTGCTCTTTTATTTTGTGGATTTTTTGTGCGAACAGGATACCAGGGCACAAAAAAGCACCACGCAAAGTTGCTGCGCGATTTAAGTGACAGGGAACGAAAACTAATTCTTGCCGCGACCGGTCATTACAACTGGTTGTCTGCCGCGCTGAACGTAGACATTGACAAGCTCGTTGTAAGGGACATCCTTCGCTAAAGATAAATCAGCTGAGTAAGGAGTCGCTTCCGGATTGAAATCGACCCGAACGGTCTTTTCATTTGCCGTGTCGAAAAAATTTCCCGAGACTTCAAATTCACCTTGCGGAAACGCAGTGAATGTTGGATTGACGAAATAGCCAACCGGCTGACCGTGGACTGAAAATACTGTGACCTTGACTTCGGACATTTTAGAACAACCTCCCCATGCCAGACTTTCGCATGTCTGCATCCTCCTTTTATAGTCCGAGAAGAGACCATTTTGGGAAAACTAAGAAGAAAAATGTGTTAAGAAATGGAAGGAAGGTCGTTGCCCTCATATCTCACTGTGGTTTAGTAGTTATGAGAGCCGCAAGGATCTTTCAGACACGGAAGCTATGAGGAGTTTGCCAAAATGTCCTACACCATAGTTGCTGACGTTTGCGAAGGTATTGGCGATTGTATTCCAGTATGTCCTGTTGAATGTATTCACTGGGCTGATGGAAAGCTAAATACCAAGTCGACGAAGTACACATACATTGACGACAGTACCTGCATTGATTGCGGAGCCTGTTTGTCGGTTTGCCCTATCGAAGGGGCAATCCTTGACGAGTGGAAGCCAGAGCTACAAAAGCCCTAATTTCACAAGTCTGTATGCATCAGCCATCTCGCGCCCTTTCCAACGAAGGGGCGCGTTTTGTTTTAAAAGCGCTTCCGTTAACTGAACAGCTTTTCACCGAACATATATACGACCTTAGCCTTTGAAATTTTCGACCATGGGCTCGGCGTAAAATTTCTCCGCCAAATTTTTCAAATCTTTCATTCGCGCTTCCAGCAACTCAGAAAGTTTTTGCCCGTCATTTTCTGAAATCCCTTTCGGTATATCTATAGGATGGCCAAACAAATACAACATGGGCGTACCCCACCAGGGAGCCATGAAGTTGTCCCAAGAATCCATCCAGTAACACTGCTTGCCGTAGCTTACAAAAGGGATGATCGGAAGTCCGGTTATTTCAGCCAGTCTGATCAGCCCAGCCTTAACTTCATACTTTGGTCCACGTGGCCCGTCGACCATGAAAGCTAAATTGCGATTGCCTTTGGCTGCCGAAACCATTTCGAGTGCACCTTTCACCCCACCGTGAGCGGGCGAGCCACGTGCCGTAGAAAAACCCATTTCCTGACAAGCACGGGCAATAATCTCGCCATCACGGCTGTTGCTAATTAAGATGGTTAGCTTCTCATGAGGCCATAAGCCGCAGAGTCCTGACATCCGCCCGTGATAAATGGCGAAGATTGCAGACTTAGAATTTTCGGTTTTTGAAACAGTAGGGTCGGGAGAATTTTCATCCAGGTCTTCCCAGATGTTTTCAAGATAAGGTTTTGTCTCGGCAGGATAAAATGCTTTAATTCGATAAGTGGACGTGAAGAAATTTGCCCCAAGCTTACAGACCTTGACCAGGGAAAAACGCCTGAAACGGTCCAGCATTGGGTATTTGAGAAAAATGTCGCGAAGTCGAATCTTCAAGGCTGTGATTATATCCTGCTTATGAAGACCGCCCGAACGATACAAATAACGTCATAAAGGGCTCTAAAGCATGACTGGCGCATGCACTGTGGTATTATCTACTACTGGCAAGAAATCAATCATAGTAAAACACAAGAGTACAGGAACGGTTTAACAGTCAATGGCACTTGTAGCAGAACACAAGAACGAAATCGTCGAAGCGCACCGCCGCGAAGCGAAGGACACCGGCTCACCGGAAGTACAAGTAGCGCTTCTCACAGAGCGCATCACTCAACTTACTGAGCACTTAAGAACTCACCCAAAAGATTTTCACAGCCGTCGTGGGCTGCTTATGATGGTAGGAAAGCGCAGACGCTTGCTTCAATATCTGAGCCGCGAAGCGCATGACCGCTACAGAAACCTGATCGAAAAATTGGGATTGAGACGCTAAACACATTGAGGCGAGCTTTAGGGCTCGCCCTTTTTTTGCTAACCGATTCCGTTTTGACCCGCGCCTATCGAAGGGTCTCAGCTTCAGTCATCAGCGCGGCATTTATTTGATCGGCCAATACCTGACTATCGATCTGGCTTTCCTAAAGCCGGTCGATTTTACGCATTTATAGAATTAGAAACAGAACAGAAATAGAAGAAGAAGAGGAAAAGAAAACATGGATGTGCAGACACTCTCACCGAAGGGTATCAAGTCTTTTTCATTAGAGATCGACGGCAAGACGCTAGAAATGACTACCGGTCGTATGGCAAAACAAGCATCTGGTGCTTGTGAAATTAAGTGTGGTGACACCATGCTTTTGGTAACCGCAACGGAAAGCAAAAACATCCGTGACAACATTGATTATTTCCCGCTGCTCGTAGACTACGAAGAAAAGCTCTATGCCGTAGGTCGCGTACCTGGCAGTTTTGGCAGACGTGAAGGTAAAGCTCCAGATAAAGCCATTCTGACAAGCCGTCTAATAGATAGACCAATTCGTCCGCTTTTCCCAGAAGGCTACCGGAATGACGTTCAAATAGTCGCGACAGTTATGTCCGCTGACCAAGAAACGCCTACCGATGTTTTAGCAATGCTTGGCGCTTCAGTTGCTCTCGCTGTAGGCGGCTTGCCTTTCAACGGACCAATCGGAGCTGTTCGCGTTGGTCGC